>DAOSUS010000055.1 GCA_035378955.1 Candidatus Hydrogenedens sp.
CCAGAAAACAGTGCGGAAATCCCCGGTGGGGGGGTATGATAAGACGCAGGGAGCCAGAAATATAAAGGGAATAAGCCGGCTTTTATTCCAAAGGCAACCAATAACAAAGAACTAACAATGAGTTTTGAGTATTGTTGCTCTATCATGGAAAGTTTTATCGAAAGGTCAGCCAAATTCATTGTCCCAACCATGCCGTATAAAATGCCGGTAGATGCAAGAAATATTGCTGAAGACATAAGATTGAGAATGACATATTTTATGGAACCTTCTAATTGTCTTTGTTCACCTCCAAACGACATTAATACAAAAGAAGACATAAGCATAACTTCAAACCAAACATATAAATTGAATAAATCACCTGTTGTAAAAGCACCCGATACCCCCATCATTAAGAAGAAGGTTAAGGAAAGATAACCCAAACGGAATTCCTCTCTGGATGTCATTGAGCGAGTATATAGAAAAGAACAAAATACAAGTAACGAGGTAATTACAAGCATGATAGAACTGAAAAGGTCAATAACAATTGTTATCCCAAAGGGTGCTTGCCAATTTCCAATTTGCACAGAATAATAATTTCCATGATAAGTATTCCAGAGGAATATCAAGGCAACAAGAAAATAGGCAATGTTTCCAAACCACACAAAAAACCACTGCAAACGGGGCATCTTGTTAGTAACAAGGCAAATACTTGCCGTAAGCAGTGGTAGAATTATGGGTAGAATGACCAGTATTTTCATTGCAAATCCGTTTTGATTAAATCATCTACATCATCTGTGTTTAATGTTTTATGTGTTCGGTGAACCAAAACTAACAAAAAGGCTGTAACGCCGAAACTAATCACAATAGCAGTTAATACAAATGCTTGAGGAAGGGGGTCGGTTATTTGTGATGGGAGGGAGGTCGTCTCACTAAATATGGGTGGCAAATTTCTTGTAAGTCCACCTGCGGTAAATATTAATAGGTTGGCTCCGTGACTAACCAGACACATACCTAATATTAATTTAAACATATTTCTCTGGAGCATGAGATACAGTCCTGCGGAGTATAAACCACCAACCAAAATAGCAAATAGCCATTCCATAATAGTAATCTTATACCTCTTTGATAAGTTCAAGAATAATTAATAAAGTAGTCCCTGAAACGACACAAAAAACACCTGTATCAAATAACATCGGTGTGCCTAAGGATAGTGAATTAAAAGTTATCCATATTCCTGTCATAAAGGGTTGTCCAAATAATATGGAGATAAGTCCACTCCCACATGCCAATAGCAAACCCAATGCAATAATATATACAGGGGATATTCTCATCCAGTTTTGTGTTCGTTCTACACCGTATGCAAAAGCAAGCAATATAAACGAAGCAGAAGCCACCAATCCTCCTGAAAATCCACCTCCCGGTTGATTATGACCTGTTAATAAAAGATAAATAGCAAATAAAAATAGTAAGGGAGCAATATATTTTCCGGCGATTTTTAATATTAAACTATTCATGTTTCCTTAACCTCTGATAACGGAGTAATGCATAAGTGCCAATACCGGCTATTGCCAGAACAGTTATTTCACCCAGAGTATCAAAACCACGGAAATCTACAAGGATAACATTTACAATATTGCCTCCGTGGGCTTCGAGAAGGCTTTTCGTTGTGAAATAAGACGATATAGAAGGATGGGTCTGTATACTGGAAGCAGAAAGAGTTAGAAAGCCCATTACGATACCGAAAAGAACACTGATAAAAACATTTTGATATTTGGTAAATTTTCTTCGTCGTAAATGTTGTTCCGGTAAATGATAGAAGACAAAAACAAATAAGGATACGGTTAATGTTTCAATAATAAATTGTGTCATGGCTAAATCGGGTGCACTATAAATAAGAAAGACAACCGCCATCCCATAGCCTACTATCCCAAGGCATATCACTGCTGTTAATTTCGTTTGAGCATAAATAACTCCAATAATTCCTGCAATAATAATTGAAAATAAAACAAAGTCATATAAGGTAGTTTTATGTTCGGGATGAAAGATATGAGATACAATATTATTCTGAATAATTTCCCATTCCGCAATCATAGCAACAAAAGTAACAATAAGGACTGTGAAGGCAAATGTTTGTAGGTAGGAACGGAGTTTTCCATTCTGGAAAAAGCGAGTAATGCGGTCTGATTGTAGTAGTAATTGATTAATTGTCTGCTGATATATTCTTGTAGCCAATACTGTTATAGCGTGTTCTTCTGCTTTATTTTTCTGCCATACCAGGTAAAGTCCAAGTGCAAAACCTCCAAACCATGCTACAATGCTTGGTAATAACATTAAATAAGGGTTATGCTCTTTAATATTTTCAGGTTGTCCACGGATTGTTATATTTGATAGAAGGTCATTTGAAAGGTTGTGAAAAATATCTTTTAAATAAGGTGAAAAAGAAATACTTATACTAAATATGGCGAAAAACAAAGGAATACTTGCAAGTAAATAGGACAAAATTCCGAAATGGATTTCTTCTTCTATTTCATCTTTTTTGTATAAGGGTGTTAATAAAAATCGCACTGCAAAACCTGTTATCAAGCAATTCCCGATAACTATCAGTAATAAAATTATCGCTAAATACAAGGAATTTAAATGAAAAAGGGAATGGATAAGTTCTTCCTTTGCATAAAAACCAAAGGTGTAAGGTAGGCCAACAAGAGAACATAAGGATAAAAACGCAATAATAAAGAATAAAGGCTGTTTTTTCCATAACCCTCTTATTTTTGAGAGATACTTACGATGGGTTGAAAACTCTATAGTTCCTGCAAATAAGAATAAGCCTGCTTTGTATATAGCGTGAGCAAATAGTATAAGCATAGCGCTATAAATAGTTTCAGGGGTACCGATACCTATTAAGCAGGTAAGTAATCCTAAAGTGCTTATTGTAGTATATGCCAATGCTTTTTTGATGGAGTCTTCTTTTACACTACAGAATGCCCCCCAAAAGAAGGTAAAACCTCCAGATATGATTAAAACTATATGCCATAGAGGTATATTGGAAAATATAGGAGATAATCGAAATGCCAAAAATACTCCTGCCTTGACCATTGTAGCAGAGTGTAAATAAGCACTGGCAGGTGCTGGTGCTGTCATTGCGTCAGGTAACCAGAAATGGAATGGGTACTGAGCAGATTTCGTCATTATCCCTAAAATTATTAAGAAGACAGATATATTTAAAAAGAGAGATTGAGAAGAAAAATCAAACTTACCTTGAAGGTCTGAAACATTCACCGTTCCTGTGCTTATAAATAACATAATAAATCCTGCAAGAAGACAAAGCCCTCCCCCACCCGTAATAAGCAATGCCTCCCAGGCACTTTTTCTTGCTTCTTCCTGTTCATGGTAATGTCCTATGAGGAAAAAGGAAGCTAAACTGGTTAACTCCCAGAAAAGGAAAAGGAGAAACAAATTTGCAGAAAAGACAATACCTAACATAGAACCCATAAAGACGAAGAACCAGAAAAACCAACTGTTCAGAGATGTGTCTTTTTGCAAATAGATGATTGCAAAGAAATGAATTAGTATACCTATGGCTAAAATAAAAATTCCGAAAAGGAGTTGGAAATAAGAACTTTCAAAAGATAATTGGAGACCTAAGGACGGCAGCCAATTTAATTGATATGATAAGGCTTCCCTCTGGTGGAAGTATAAAATTGAAATAAAAAGTGCCAATAAAGGCGGAATGCTAATAATTACGCTTTGTAAAGGTTTTTTAATTGGAAAAAGTAAAAAAAGTAACAAAGCAGGACTGAATGCTAATAAAATAATCGCAAGTATCATTTTCTATTGTATTTTCAATCGCAAGTTGTATTATGCTCTTGTTATATTGATTTAGTTTGTAATATTATTTTATAAAGTTTGTATAATAAATGATAATATATTATCTGTTCAATATTTTTTAAACATTATAAGGAGGTCTTAAATGAAACATACAAAATTAATGACACAAAAAGTTTCCAATTTAGAAACAGCGTCTGCCGCTACAATTATTTCCATTGTTGCAACAGTTCTTACCGCTATTGCAGGTTTATTGTCTGCACTTGCCCCAATTATTTCAAAGAGTTAGTTTTAATAGCCAGACCTATCTGACAAATGCATAAGACAAATCAAAGATGTCAGATAGGTCTGCAAAAATATTACACTAATTCAAACAATCCACTAATTCCCATTCCTCCGCCAATACACATGGTAGCGATACCTTTTCTTGATTTTCTCCGTTGCATTTCATAGATTAGGGTTGTTGTAATTCGTGCACCAGAGCAACCAATAGGATGTCCTAAGGCAATGGCACCTCCATTAACATTTACAATATCTGTCTGCATACCTAACTGTTGTATGCAAGGAATGGATTGAGCGGAAAAAGCTTCGTTAATTTCCCATAGGTCAATATCATTGATTGTCAATTTATTTTTATCCAATAGTTTCCGAGTAGCAAATATAGGTCCTAATCCCATATAGGCAGGGGCACAGCCCATTGATTGAATATCTATAATGCGAACAGGATTGAAAGCGGGGTTTATTTTAGACAGAATATCTTCAGAAACAAGTATAAGGGCGGCTGCTCCATCATTAATACCCGAAGCGTTTCCCGCAGTAACCGTTCCATTGGGTTTAAAAGCAGGTTTAAGTTTACTTAACTTTTCTAATGTTGTATCTGGACGAGGATGTTCATCTTTATCCAAGACAACTGTCCCTTTTTTAGTTTCCAAATTAATAGGCACAATTTCTTGCTGGAACAATCCTTTTTCAAATGCATGTGCGCATTTCATCTGACTTTCATACGCAAATTGGTCTTGTGCTTCTCTGGATACTCCAAATTTTTCGGCAATATTTTCAGCGGTTATTCCCATGTGGTATTGATTGAAGATATCCCAGAGCCCATCATAAATCATGCTGTCAATAGCAGTAGTATCGCCCATTCGTGAACCGCGTCTTAAAGTTTTTAAAAGGTATGGTGCCTGTGACATATTTTCCATACCACCTGCAATAACAATATTTGCACGCTCTGTGCGAATACTTTGCCAAGCCAATTCAATGGCTTTCATCCCGGAGCCACAGACCATGTTTACTGTATATGCCGGCGTGGACTGAGATATTTCACTGTAAATAGAAACCTGACGAGAGGGGTTTTGTCCTAACCCTGCGGTTAATACTTCACCAAAAATGACTTCATCAATTTGTTCAGTAGAAATTTCTGGATGTCGGCGAAGTAATTCTTTCACGACAATAGTTCCCAACTGAACTGCTGATACTTCTGCCAAGATACCATTTAAACTTCCAACAGGCGTTCTTAAAGCATCAATGATAAACACGTATTTCATTTGCTGTTCCTTTCTTTTATTTAATTGATATATTATATTATGAAAATAATGTTAAATTATAACTGTTTTGAGTTGACAAGGGGTATAATTATTTTTTAATATAAGAATATACTTAATGGTAAGTATAAATTAAAACCTAACTTTATAAAAAATGAAAGGGTTTAACATGTCAGAAGAATTAAAAGCAAAATTTGAACAGGCTTCTAAAGATGTAACTCAATTGTCAGAAGCACCTGATGCTCAAACCAAATTAAGATTGTATGCTTTATATAAGCAGGCTTCCGAAGGGAATTGCAAAGGTTCCCGTCCTGGTATGATGGATTTTATAGGCAGGGCGAAATACGATGCATGGAAAGCATTGGAAGGGACATCGCAGGAACAAGCCATGCAGATGTATATTGACCTTGTAGAAGAATTAAAAGCAAAAGACAAGAAATAGTATCGGGTTTGTAAAATGCAAACCGCTTCTGGTGTTCAGAAGCGGTTTGCTATTTATGATATTAACAAGTTAACTGTATAAATTTACTTTTTGCGTGAGGATTTCTTTTCTTTGCCTTTCTTAGCGGGTTTGGCTGATTTTGCAGACTTGTTTCGAGGGGTTTCTATTTCAGCCTGTGCTGCGGCAAACCTTGCAATAGGGACACGGTAAGGACTGCAACTTACATAATTTAAGCCAACACGATGACAGAATTTCACGGATGAAGGTTCGCCACCATGTTCACCGCATATACCACATTTCAAGTCGGGACGAGTGGCTCTTCCTTTTTCTACAGCCATTTGAATAAGTTGTCCAATTCCTTCCTGGTCTAAAACTTCAAATGGGTCGGAAGGAAGGATTTTGTTTTCTAAGTAAACAGGCAAGAAGCTGCCGATATCATCACGAGAGAAGCCAAAGCCCATCTGGGTAAGGTCGTTCGTTCCGAAGCTAAAGAATTCTGCAGTTTCTGCAATCTTATCCGCGGTTAAGGCGGCTCGAGGAACTTCAATCATGGTACCAACCATATAGGTAATTTTTACACCCATTTCTTTCATGACATCTTTGGCTACTTTATGAATGATTTCAACTTGATTATCTAATTCTCGTTTTGAGCCAACGAGCGGGACCATAATTTCGGGCAACACCTTCATTTTTTGTTTAATCAAGGTTCCTGCGGCTTCAAGGATAGCACGGGCTTGCATTTCAGTAATTTCGGGATAGGTAATACCTAAACGGCAACCGCGATGTCCTAACATGGGGTTCATTTCGTGTAGTTTTTCAACACGTGCTTTGATTTCTTCAACAGTTACATTACAAACCTTTGCCAGATTTTGAAGTTCTTCAGGGTCTTCCAGGAGGCTACCGACAAACTCATGTAATGGCGGGTCGAGCAAACGAACCGTTACTGGTCTGCCGTTCATGGCTTTGAAAATACCGATGAAATCTTCTTTCTGGAAAGGTAAAAGTTTCATAACGGCGGAACGGCGTTCTTCTTGATTCTTAGCGAGAATCATTTCACGCATGTGTATAATTCGTTCTGGCTGGAAGAACATGTGTTCGGTGCGTGCCAGACCGATACCTTCTGCACCAAATTCTACGGCTTTGGCGGCATCATCGGGGCGTTCTGCATTGGTGCGAACTTTCAATACACGAATTTCATCAGCCCATTTCATAATAGAAGCGAACCATTTATTCTTTTCGGGTTGAGCTGGGATAACCTTGAGTGCGCCCTTGTAAACCTTTCCAAGGCTACCGTTCATGGAAATCCAGTCTCCTTCTTTCAGAACTTCTCCAGCAACATGGATTTCTTTTTTCTCAAGGTCAATATGTAAACTACCACAACCTACGATACAGCATTTTCCCCAACCACGAGCAACCAATGCGGCGTGAGAGGTCATGCCGCCTCTTGCGGTAAGGATAGCTTCTGCTGCGTGCATGCCATGGACATCTTCGGGAGAGGTTTCTTCACGGACAAGGATAACTTTTTCGCCTTTCTTTGCCCATGCTTCTGCATCATCTGCAGTCAATACGATTTTTCCTACGGCGCCACCGGGTCCTGCAGGTAATCCTTTAGCAATAACTTTTGCTTTTTGTTCTTCTGCGGGGTCAAGCATTGGATGCAAGAATTCGTCGAGTTGTGAGGGTTTTACACGCATAATGGCTGTTTTCTTATCAATCAATTTTTCATTTGCCATATCCACAGCAATCCGAACGGCTGCCATACCGGTACGTTTTCCGGTCCGTGTTTGCAACATAAAGAGTTTACCTTCTTCAATAGTAAACTCTATATCTTGCATATCTGTAAAATGCTTTTCTAACTTATTGCGAATACCTACTAACTCTTTATATGTTTTGGGCATTAGTTTTTCTAATGAAGGAAGATGTTGATTTTCCTGACTTTTTGTGGCTTCGTTTAATGGATAAGGTGTGCGAATACCTGCAACGACATCTTCGCCTTGTGCATTGACAAGCCATTCACCATAGAATTTATTTTCACCTGTAGCCGGATTTCGAGTGAAAGCAACGCCTGTTGCAGAGGTTTCACCTAAATTACCAAAGACCATCGATTGCACATTTACGGCTGTTCCCCAATCATCGGGAATTTTCTCGATACGACGATAAGCAATAGCCCGTTTGCCGTTCCATGATTGGAATACTGCTTTAATAGCACCCCATAATTGCTCATGGGGGTCATCCGGGAATTCTTTCTTTAATGTATCTTTAACGATTTGCTTGAATTTTTCGCTTAATTCTTTTAGGTCTTCTGCGGTAAGTTCGGTATCCAGTTTTACTCCCTTTTGCTTTTTTAATTCGTCCATTGCCGCTTCCATTTGTTTACGGACGGCCATCTCTTCTTTTTCGGGTTCAATACCTGCAGCTTTTTCCATAACGACATCGGCATACATCATAATAAGACGGCGATAAGAGTCGTATACGAAGCGTTCGTTCTTTGTTTTTTCAATAAGTCCGGGGATTGTTTTAGAGCAAAGACCGACATTTAGAACTGTTTCCATCATTCCAGGCATGGAAATACGGGCACCGGAGCGAACAGATACTAACAGAGGATTTTTAGGGTCACTAAATTTTTTGCCCATTGTCTTTTCAACTCTTTGTAATGCCTTTTTAACTTCATCAACGAGGGAAGAGGGGAGTTTTCCTTTATTGGCGTAATATTCAGTACACATTTCTGTTGAAATCGTGAATCCTGCGGGGACAGGAATGCCTAAATTAGCCATTTCAGCAAGATTGGCTCCTTTGCCACCGAGAATTTCTTTCATATCGGCACGGCCTTCTGCCTTGCCTCCACCAAAGAAATAAACAAACTTTTTACTCATAAATTTTTTTCTCCTGTATTATAGGTTTAATTGTTTATATATTTTTTGACCGTAAATTTGTATCTAAAAACTAAAAGCCCCTTCTTTCTAAGGAATTGTTGAACAATGCTACTGATTTTATTTATGTAATCAAAACGAGGATATGATATTATAATACTTCTGATGTAATATTATCAAAAATAATTTATTTTTATAATTTTTTAATCGCTATATTTTCATAGAAGTACAAAGGGAATAGGAAAGAATGTCGGCAAATAATCCCCAAAAAGAGAATATAGGCCTTGTATCTTCTGAAGATAAGGAAGTATGGTATAAAAGTCCAGCATTACGGTTCGTTGTATTTTTTATAATTGTAGTTGTTAGTTTTTTAACAGCATATCGTTATTTAATTCGCACGATATGGAACGACCGTTATCTTTTTACATTAGCCAGAAATACATGTTGGGTATTGAATAAAATAGGGGATAATGCCACATTAGAAGGGCTTCCACAGAATACATCTCCTGAGGAATGTAGAGCATGGTTATCTGCCTGGGCAAGAGGTGCCAATCAACCTGCTCCTGAGGATTATATTAATGTTAGCAAGGAACCTTTAACGCCGTGGGAACAATGGTCTTTTCGTGCTCAAAAGGCGAGGAAACAAGGGGGGCAAACAAAGTTGGGTCCACGTGTTGTATTTGTTTTGAAGGAGGGTTTATTATCTAAAATAACAAGATTGGAAGAGAAAATAAAAGAATTAAATCGCAATTCAACTCTATCGGAACCCGAAAAAGCGAGCCTGTTAGCAAAGTATAATATAGAATTACAAGCGTTAAGAGTACAGTATGCGGAAGCCCAAAAAAATTCCAAAGAAAATCGGCAGGTTAGTGGATATATTTTTCCGTTTATTATTATTTCGGAATGTGGTGCCATAGAGATTATGGCGATATTTTTTGCTGCGGTAATTGCATACCCCACACTTTTTCGGAAGAAGTTATTGGGAATAGTTGTCGGGATACCTTTAATGTATTTTGTTAATATTTTTCGTTTGACTTTTTTAGCAATTGTAGGGGCATTAAACGCAGGGGGAAAATGGTTTGAATTTTTACATTATTATGTCTGGCAGGCTGTATATATTGTTTTTGTGGTAGCCGTATGGCTTGCATGGATTGAGTTTGTTGTCTATGCAGAAGTCAAGGAAGGAATGTCTTTCCGAGACCGTATCATACAGATTTTCCAGAAGAAAACTTTGGTTCCTCTATTTCAGACTTTGCTATTCTGTGTAAAATTTATTCTTGTGGTTGTTCCGCTGGTATGTATCTGGTGGGCATTGATTCCTGTGTATGGGTGGATACTTGTCCAGATATCGGGTTCTATTTTGAGATTTATAATGGGTGTGCCAATCGTGGCGGGTGGAATACGACCTTCTGGTTTTCTGAATACGGCTTCTGTAATTTATTTTGTAATACAGGGGTATGAGTTTGAAAAAACATCGCCTATTGCGTTGTTAATAACAAATCTACCTCCTTTTATTTCGCTGATGTTAATTACGCGTATATCATGGATAAGTCGTTTGAAAAAGATATTATGGGGTGTAAGTATAATCATACTGGGTCATATTCTTTTTATTGTCATAGTGCTTCGTTATCAGGAAGTATTAAAGGCATATAGTGAATTACCAATGGCTGTAATTCAGTTTTACCTTACAATGCCATTTATGTTATGGATAGCCATGGTATTTCGTGAGCGATTTTTAAATCGTCCTTCTAACAATCTCACTCCCAGTAAGAAACAGGCATAAAATCCCTTTGTATTCATCCTATTATAATTAAAGAAAATTGCCTTTTTTGCCGAAATAATAAATGTAACTTTATGTTGGAAAAGGAACCCGACGAAATAAGGAGACTGACAATGAATACAAACTCAATCGCATCAGTCAGCATCGTCGGGGCCGGACTAAGCCAGTTTCGACTGCAGTCCCAATCTGCAGAGGGAGTAGGATTGAAGGAGCAACCTATGCCTTCTACAGACTTGGGGACAGCGACTCTGGAACTTATACTTCGGACTCTGTCGCTTAATGAGTCGGAGGGGCACGACCTCGATGTGCTGGCTTAGCACTCAATCTGTCCTTTTCCGAGGGAGGCAGAACATGGATGTGTATGCCTCCCTTTTTTATTTATGAAACAAGATTATCCTGATTACATTAAATCTGAATATTTTTTTGATATAAGGGATGTATATTTTTAGGGATAATTCATGAATTATTCCTACATTATTTTGAAAAACAATTTATAAATTTAATCCCTTTTGAAATTGGCGTGGTAGATAACTCTTATTTCCAGAATTTATTTTTCATTCTGTATATAATGGCATAGATGAAAATTTTCGCCATCCCATTTTACATAGGTTCTATTTTCTATCCAATCGCCGGAATTGATATACCAACACTGACGGCCATTAATTTGTAATACCGAACATTCCGGTTTATGGCAATGACCCGATATAACTGCATCACACAACGAATTTTTCATTTTTTCTATCGCATAGGATTTTATGGATTCTGCCTCTCGATAATGTCCAGATACATTATTTTTTTGTAATTGGCGACTACCTTTGCTAAGGAATTGTGCCAGCCCCATTGCCCAATCGGGATGAATTAAACGAAAAGCAAAAATTAGAAAAGGATTTCTTGCTAAAGTCTTAAATAACCGGTATCCCCAATCTTTTTTATTAAGTCCATCTCCATGAATTAACATGGTTTTACACCCATCAAAATCGAATATTACTCCAGATTGTAAAATATGAAAACCAATTCTTTCGAGGTTTTTCCCTGCCCAGAAATCATGATTTCCTCCAATAAAAAACAGGTCTACTCTCTTGCGATTAAGTTCATAAAAAGCGTTTAATATTTCCAGGTATTCTGAAAAGACCACATGTTTATATTCAAACCAGAAATCAAAAATATCTCCCAAACAAATAATTCTTCGGGGAGGATTTTCCGCTAAACTGTGCAAGAAAGTTTCAAATTGCTTGCGATGAGATAAATACTTCTCCCCTACTTTTAAGTGAACATCCGATAATATAATATCAAAATTCACAGCCAACCTATCTTATTTAAGGGCCAAAAACGAAATACGGCTTTACCTATAATCTGGTCCTCGCTAATAGGACCAAAATAACGACTATCTTTACTAATTCTTCGATTATCACCCAATACATAATATTCACCAGGGTGTAGGTATACCATGTCCTCTTCATCCGAATTTTTATTCTGGCTATCCAAATAGGGTTCCTCTACAAGATTATTGTTCACATATACCCTATTTTTTGAGTATTCAACTTTTTTCTGATGAGTTTCCTGCGAAGTGTGTTCGGAGGCACTTACAATTTTAGTTGAGGAGTCGGATGGAAGCATTGCTATAACTCTTTTCACATACCTGCGGTCATCTTCCCCTTTTCCTTCAAAAACGATAATATCTCCTTCGTGCACTTTCCATTGTTCGGGCAAGAAAGGAAACCGTTTTAAAACACAGGGCAGTTTAAACACTAAAATACGGTCACCTTCGTTTAAGGTTTCTTTCATAGATGGTCCCCAAACTTCATAACCTTCGACGACAAAGGAATGTATAAACCAAACACAAAAAACAAATAGAAGGAGCAACTTAATAAAAGCAACTATTTCACTTAAAACAGAATCCCCATTATTGGTAGGTGATTCTTGTTGGTTTGTTTCGTTTTTTATTTCTTCTGTTTCACTACTCATAAGATTGACATTTTTTAATATTTGTATTCGGCGACCCCATACGAAATCGCTTATTCTTTAATGCTGATATAAAATCTATCCTATCCGGCTTTTCCATTTCAACCTCAATCCAGTATTTACCTACATGAAAGGCACGATGGGCATCACTTGCACAAGTTTGTATCCGATTTAGTTTGTTCGCCCATAAACTTGCTTTTTCTTGTTCCGCAACATTCATGTTCACACTCATTACTTCCATAGCAGGAATAGGTAATGCTTCTAAACGGTGGTCAAAATGGTGATAGTTTCGTGTCGGATGGGCAGCAATGCAAAATCCATTATGTTTATTTACTTCTGCAATTACTTCTTCCACAGAAACGAAATTTTTCCAATTTGAAATGGTTTTTCCAGGCAATCCAAAAACGAGTAGGTCTCCTGCATCTGTAGTAATCTCTGCCCCTGAAAAAATAATTAATCCGTTTACAAATACTTTCTTTTTCAATTCCTCAATTTCTTTGTCCGTCCATTGGTAATGATGTTCTGTAATAACAATACCATCTAAACCTGTGGATATAGCACTCTCTACCATTTCCTCTGGCTCCATCAAACTACATGGGGAATAAATACTGGTATGCAAATGTATATCAAATTTTAAACGCATAAAAATCCCTTTTGTATATTTAAAAAATAATTTTTTCTAATCTCAGGATATAAGACTGCTAATCCCGTCCAAAAGAACTTGTTCTTCTCTTTGCCAATTATACCTTATTTCCACTGCTTTTCGCCCATTTTTTCCCAAACGAGTTGCTTCTTCGGGATTGCGGAGTAGGAAAATAATGGCATTGGCAATATCTTCTGGTTTAGTAACATCTACACATAAACCGCAATCACTTTCCCGAACGATTTTTGAAACCTCTATAGAAAAATCTGGAACAATTACGGGTATTTCTTCACGCATGTAATCAAAAAGTTTATGGGGCATTGCTAAAGTATGATTTAAAAAGCCCGGTTGGAATAGGATTAAACCTATTTTTGATACACGGATGTATTTGGGAACCTCCTCAAAAGGAACTACACCTAACAGATGTATATTTTCTTCTAATTTTTTCCTTTGTATTGCCTGCCGATACTCTTCGACACTTCCATAAACATATTCTCCGAGGACAATACAACGGAAATCAGGAATTTCTTTAACGACCAGTTCAACGGCATTTAGTAATTGATAAGAACCCCGTATGGTCCCAAATACCCCTTGATGAATAACTGTGGGAGCGTTTGCATATTTTTCTATTAAGGATAAAGGTATATCGGAACAAATAGGTTGCAAATGGTTTGTATTAAGGATAGTAATTCGAGGAGTTTTTATTCCTTTCCATAAAGGCTCAAAACTTTCTCGTGTCAGAATAATCATGTCCGTGTAACGGGCAAATATTCTCATTACTTTAAGTGTGAGGTATTCTATTGGTTTATGTAAAAACTTTGGGAAAAACTGAGCCATTTTATTCGGGTTATGTTCATGCATATCAAATATTACTTTACCGCCCTTAAATAATTTAATCATGATGGCAGAGACCCATGATTCGGGTTCGGGTGCGATATAAATGTCTGTAGGAATTTTCCTACCTAATTTAAAGAGGGTATAAACCGATTTTATTCGGCTCCACCATCCTTTCTTGTATGGAAATACAATGAACTGAACTCCTATATCGCTCTCGGGAGGTTCTGTGCCTGAATAGGGACAGACCGAAGTAACTTTATATCCATTAGCCACAAAACTACGCGCTAATTTATGATACATTCTCTTATCATAAGGCTCATGTAAAACATTTAAAAGTGTTATTCTTGTTTTTGGTTCTGACATTCTTTTCATTGTTCCTAAAAAAGGTAATTTTATTTATTACTTGCTTTTTCCAATATAGCGAGAATTTCTTTTACTGCAGAATCTAACCCAATAAAGATAGCACGGGCTATAATGTCATGTCCTATATTTACCTCTTTAAGCCCCGGGATTTTTGCCACAGGTTCTAAATTTCGCACTGTTAAACCATGTCCCGCATGGAGAGATAATCCTAATTGGATTGCTACCTTACTGGCTTCATAAAGCCGATTTAATTCTTTGTTAATTTGTTCTCCTTCTGCATTTGCGTATGCTCCTGTGTGTAATTCAACACTGTCGGCGCCTATCTCTGCACTGGCATGAACTTGTTCTATATCCGGGTCAACAAACATACTTACTTTTATACCTTTTTCATGCATTCCATCTACGACTTTTTTTAAATTATCCTTTTGTCCTGCCACATCTAAACCGCCTTCTGTGGTAATTTCCTGTCGATTTTCCGGAACAAGACACACAGTATAAGGGGCAATTCGATGTGCAATTTTTATAATTTCGGGCACTCCCGCCATTTCTAAATTCATACGCACTAACAATACTTCTTTTAGTAATTCAACATCTTTATCTTGAATATGTCGTCTATCCTGACGCAGATGAACTGTAATTTGATGAGCACCTGCAATCTCACATATCTTGGCTGCGGTTATAACATCCGGGGCTTTCCCTTTTCTCGCTTCTCTTAATGTGGCTACATGGTCTATATTCACGCCCAACTCAATCATATTAAATACCTCCAAATCTATTTAGGATTTAAGCAAAACAGTAATTTTTTCGATTAATTTTTTACAATAAATTTCGGCTTTCCTTAACTCTTCATGTTGCACCATAACTCGAATAATAGGCTCTGTACCTGAATAACGGACGACTACCTTTCCTTCGCCATTTAATTCCTTTTCTATCTCTTCTGAAACTTTATCCAATTGCTCTTTGGTTAATCTTTCCTTACCTTCACAGGGAACTTTACCATGTTGCTCAGGTAAAGGCTGGTAAATTTTTCCTAATTCTGAAAGGGGTTGGTCTGTTCGTATCATTATAGATAACACCTGTAAAGCAGAAATCATCGCATCACCCGTGACATTGTAGTCTAACAGGACAATATGGCCGGAAGGTTCACCGCCCAAATTGGAGTTCTCTTTTTTTAATGCTTCCGAAACGGCTCTATCCCCAACACCAGTTCGCACTACACGCCCACCATAAGGTTTTATTGCTCGTTCTAATCCTGCGTTTGCCATCACAGTAGTTACAAGAGTTTTATTTCCTAATATTTCTCTTTTCAAATAATCCACTCCTAAAATAGCAAGAATAGCATTCCCATCCAATAATCTCCCATGAGCATCAGCCATTACCAACCTGTCTCCATCGCCATCAAAAGCAATGCCTACATCTGCCTTTTCACGAATAACCTGTGCCCGCATTTCTTCGGGGTATACAGAGCCGCACTTGTCGTTAATATTGATTCCGTTAGGCTCATCTCCGATAGGAATTACTTCTGCACCTAATTCGGATAAAGTATCCGGTCCAACACGATACATTGCTCCATTGGCACAGTCAACAACTATCCGTAAGCCATCCAAACGCATACCTTTGGGAAAGGTTGCTTTCACAAACTCAATATATCTACCTACCGCATCATCAATCCGCTTTGCGGTTCCAATTTTTTCACCTGTAGGTCGGAGTTGGTCTACTTCACCTGTTTGAATTAATCGTTCAATTTCATCTTCAATCTCGTCGGGAATTTTGTATCCGTCTGGACCGAAAATTTTTATGCCATTATCATGATAGGGGTTATGAGAGGCACTTATCATAATCGCTCCATCACAGCGTAAACTCCGCATAATATAAGAGACCCCTGGTGTTGGAAGGGGACCTGTAAGTAAAACTCGCACCCCTACCGAACACAACCCTGCCGTTAATGCATTTTCAAGCATATAACATGAACGGCGGGTATCTTTACCAATAAGTATGGTATGCTGTCGGTTTTCTCGTTGGAAAATAGTTCCTGTAGCCTGCCCGATTTTTAAAGCCATCTCGGTAGTCATCGGGTGGACATTGGCTATTCCACGAACGCCATCGGTTCCAAATAATCGTTTTTTCATAGTCCTTCATCCTTTATCCATTCCATAAATTATAGCCTCACTCATACGCACAACTCGAACCATCTCTTTTACCTGATGAACTCTTACTGCATGCACTCCTTGAAATACAGCCCATGCGACAGTAGCCGATGTCCCTTCTACTCTTTGGTCTACAGGTAAATCCAAAACGGTTCCTATGGTCGATTTATTGGAAGTTCCTATTAAAATAGGCAACCCAAATTGAAAAAATTCTTTAATTCGGCGAAGTATAATTAAATTTTGCTCCACAGTTTTACCGAACCCAAAACCGGGGTCGAGCCATATTTTATCTCTGTTTATACCCTGCTTTTCTGCAAAATTTAATCGTTCTTCAAAGAAGGCACATATATCCGATACAACATCGTTATAATGGGGTTGCAATTGCATTGTTTTTGGAGTTCCTTGCATATGCATTAAAACATATTCACAACCTGCTTCTGCAACAACTTCTGCTAATTCCGGGTCAAATCGGAAAGCAGATATATCATTAATCATTGAGACACCATATTTCAATGCTTTACGGGCGGTATCTGAACGATAAGTATCTATAGAACATGGAACGGCAATACCTTGTAGTTTTTCCAATACAGGTAAAACTCTTCGTTGTTCTTCTTCGGCTCCCACCGGTTCGGAACCGGGACGAGAGGATTCCCCGCCAATATCTATATAATCACACCCGTCTTTAATCATCTGGATGGCATGGTTATAGGCACTTTCTAATGAAAAATAATGTCCCCCATCGTAAAATGAGTCTAAGGTAACATTTAAGATACCAATAACCTTTGTGCGTTTTGACATTTTAATATTTTTCCATCCCACTATTAATAAGAACTAAGCTAAGTCAGGCAAAGGGGGTTGAGAAGGTGTAGGTAATTCTTGTAAATCTTCAGTTTTGGGTTCCTGAGGTATTGCTTCTTCTGTTGTTTTTTTCTGTCTTTCCTTCTTCCATCGTTCAGGGAGAACATGCTCACCTCCAATAGAGCAAATTATATCATCAATTTCATGGGATTCTAATGTCTCTTTTTCGTTTAATGCTTTGGCTAAGGCATCTAATATATCTTTGTGCTTTTCCAAAAGTTCCCGAGTATCTTTGTAAGCCTCTTCAATAATTTTATGAACTTCTCGGTCAACAGAAGCGGCCGTTTCTTCGCTAAATTCTCGCATTCGGACGAAATCACGGCCTAAAAATACTTCGTCATTTTTACCGAAGGCAATGGGTCCTAAGGAACTCATACCCCATTCGCAAACCATTGAATGGGCTAATCGGGTGGCTTGTTGGAGGTCATTGGCACAACCACTTGTAAATTCATTAAATACAATTTCTTCCGCGGCGCGTCCTCCCATAGTAACTCGTATGGTTGCTAAACACCATTTCAATGTAAGATTGTGTCTATCTTCCTCGGGTAAGAAACTGGTAACACCTAAGGAAGGACCTCGCGGGATAATAGTTGCTTTGTGTATAGGGTCGGCATCGGGTAATAAACGACCGATTAAGACATGTCCTGCTTCGTGATATGCTGTTTGTAATTTTTCTTTAGCACTTAACACCAAACTCTTTCGGGCAGGACCCATTAAAACACGGTCTTTGGCATCTTCAAAATCAATCATGCTTACTTTTTCTTTATTTCGTCTTGCTGCGAGTAGTGCTGCTTCGTTTACCATATTTGCAAGGTCAGCACCTGAAAATCCGGGGGTACTTCTTGCTAATACTTCGAGGTCAACATCATCATCTATAGGAACTTTTTGATTTCGTATATGCACCTCTAATATTTGTTTTCTACCACGGATATCGGGATTAGCAACTACAATCTGACGGTCAAATCGTCCTGGACGAAGTAAAGCCCTATCCAGGACATCGGGACGATTTGTTGCTGCCATCAAAATGACGCCCTCATTGCTATTGAAACCATCCATCTCCACCAATAACTGGTTTAAAGTCTGCTCTCTTTCATCATGTCCGCCACCCAATCCAGCACCTCTTTGTCTTCCTACGGCATCAATTTCATCAATAAAAATAATACAGGGGGCATTTTTATATCCCTGCTGGAACAAATCCCGAACGCGACTTGCTCCTACACCCACAAACATTTCTACAAAATCGGAACCACTGATACTAAAAAATGGGACATTGGCTTCACCGGCTACTGCTCGGGCTAATAAGGTTTTTCCGGAACCCGGCGGACCTACTAATAAAACACCTCTGGGTATTCTACCCCCTAATCGGGAAAACTTTTTGGGGTCTTTTAAGTATTCTACAATTTCTTTTAATTCTTCTTTTGCTTCATCTACACCGGCTACATCATTAAAAGTGACTACTTTATCGCTTTGATTAACCAAACGCGCACGGCTTTTTCCAAATGATAAAGCTTTGTTGCTACCGCCCTGAACCTGTCTAAACATTAGGAACCAAAACAACCCCATAATAATGAGCAAGGGAAGGACATTGATTAAAATTCCTTGCCACAAGGGATTATCTGTTTCATATTTATATACTACCCCCTGTTGTTCTAATTGTGTTTTCCATTCCTCCTTAAAATTATCGGTATTAAACTGAATTTTTTTCTGTCCCTCTACTTCATTTTTCAACTCCGCATATACTTGTTTGAGGTTATTTCCCGATTCACGAATAGTTACTGTTTTAATATTTCCTTGTTGTAGTTGCTGAACAAAATCGGGTTCCAGAAGTTCTTTATGAGGTCCTTTCACTTTTGAAAAGTTGGACAGCACAAGAACCATAATAATTAAAAATACCACCCATAACGATATTTGCTTTAAAAAACTATTCATTCAAACACAAAACCTTTGTAAATCTTTAATTATTCTAATATTTAACGAAAACCGTCAATAAATAAATGACGAAATATTGGATTTACATCTCAAAATTATCATGATATATCTTACTTATATGATAACAAATATGACCTGATAAAACAATTCTTTAAGATTTGTTTTTTACGG
>DAOSUS010000056.1 GCA_035378955.1 Candidatus Hydrogenedens sp.
AAAGGCATTTTTCACATCGCCTTGTAGAATTAGGAATGACTTCTCGTCAGGCGGTAGAATTTATCTGGTTGGTAGGGGTTATCTCCGGTATTAGTGCTCTTTTTCTTCCCATGTTAAGTTTTAATTTTAGTGTCCTGATTATACTTCAGGTATTAGGTATATATATTCTAATCGTATTGTTAATGAATGCCCCTAAAAGTACAAATGGTAAATAATCTCCAGAAATCAGGTTTGATATGAAAAAGACAAAAAAATTTACTAAAAAAATTATTCAAGAAGACACCTCAAATAAATTTCATTTTTTTCAAAATGGTCTGGAACTTAATGAAAAAATTCTTGATATACCTCTAATATACTTTTTTACCACCCTTATTATTACTTTTCTGTTATCCGCTGTTATTTTATTGCTAACTTATTTCAATATATTAGATGCATTCAAGCCCTGGTTTTTGTCTCATTTTGATGTGTTAAACTTTACAAGATATCCCAAAGGTAGTATAGATATTGGTATCGTATTCGCATCTCTTGTGTCTGTCGCTGGGCTTGCTATCATTCATCCAATTTTTGGGATATGTGGTATTTCATTAATCCGTTGTTGGCTTGATGGGTATACCTATCCAACAGATAATACCTATTTTGTCTGGGCGATTATTTTAGTTTCATTATCCTACATTATCAGGACCTTCTTACTAAGAGAAAAAATCAGATTAGACATTCACACGATTACTCTTCTTTCATTTATTTTTATTCTTATTCTATTACTACCTGTTTCATGGCAAATTGGAAAAACTTATCGCCATCTTATTTTATGGGCATCTTATGCTTTACTGTTTTTATCAGCATACGGAAGTATTAAGACAACTTCACAAAAGAATATCCTTACATGGGTAATTTTGTTAACCCTTGGTTTGCAAACATGGTATGCCTTTTACCATTTCCAATATGTCTTACCTTTTTTGAGAAAAAGTCTTTTAATGGACCCGTCTTTACGTATCAAGTTTTTTGGAACAGCAGAACTTTCTAAAGAACTAATTTATCGTTTTAATATCAATCGTGCCTTTGGAACAATGCTTTTTCCGAATGCGTTGGGTGGTTTTATCATCCTGCTTTTGCCTATTGTTATTTACTGGTCTTTTTATTATATTTATATGCTTTACAATGAATGGCAAATTTCTAATAAAGAACCTATTAAGAAGAAAGAGGAACGCAGTGTTTTAATACAAACGGCTATTATCTGGTTTCTTTCGACCATAATTATTTATGCTACAGAACTTTTTCCATTAACGTATACTTTTGAAGAGAATTCAAATATTGATGTCTATTTAACTGCGGGTTTCGCATCACTGATGAGTTTAATTCCGTCAGGGTTATTTGCGTGGATATGCCTTAAAAAAGGACACCCGGCGGGGAAATATTTTATTTTTTCTATTATTTTTTCACTTTGTTCTTTCTTTTCTTTATTATCTTTATGGCTAACTTATTCAAGAGGTTCTTGGGTAAGCCTTTTCCTTTCAATATTTTTGTTGTTTATGCTATTTATTTACTTCCGATATTTTGATACACAAAGGAAACGAATTTTTCAATCTATAATTTTCCTATTTATAGCTGGTTTTTGCCTTTTATCTGTCTCCCTATTAGCAAGTATGGCATTTGCAGAAAACACACAACAGGACACAACAAATAAAGAAACTTTTTCTAATGAGAAAAATACTTACAACAATTTAGGAAATGAGAATAAAGCGGCAGAGGAAATAATGGAAAGTGGAGTGGGTGTTTCATGGGAGCATTTAAGTGACCCATCTTCTTTTCGATTGCGTTGGAGTTATTGGAAAGTAGGATTAAATATGTGGTTCCATAATTTCTTTACAGGTGTTGGATTGGGAAACTTTGCGCTTGCATATCCCCACTATCAATATATAGGTGCAGGAGATGTTAAAGAGTGTCATAATGGATACCTTCAAATATTATGTGAAACAGGTATTTTAGGTGGATTTTTCTTTTTATTTTTTATTTTAACTATTTTTTATAAAATAGCACGATGTGTAAAAGAAAATAGAAATTATTATGCTATTGTGTGGAGTATTGGGATTTTAGCCTTTCTTATCCATGCTGGTCTGGATATACATTTTTCACATCCATCCCTTGTTACTTATTTCATTATAGGATTGGCGGTATTTTTAAATGAAACACAAACTGAAAAAATGAATGTTGATAGTCCTCTTCCTCAAAAAATCAATTCGCTTCCTGTAACAATTATTACCTCTCTGGCATGCTCTATTCTTCTTATCGCTTCTACCTTTCCCTATGCTCGGGATTTAGTTCGTAGTCGAATGTCTTTCCTTAATGTAGGTAAAGATACCGAAATTCCGCTTGTTTTAAAGTCTATAAATTATGTATTTACCGATGTGTTAAACTTTGCTCTCAATAAAACAGATAAACAACCAAAAATGTCCGCTACCATTCTTAAATACTTTTTTGTTGATTTGAACAAACTTAGAATGTTCGGTAATTTATATGTTCCGGAGGGACCAGGTAGTAATAAGGCAAAACTTTTACCCGAAGGAAACCCCGTTCCCGATAACGCTGTTTTACTTGTCAAAGAACCCTGGCTACTTATAAATAGAATTCGTAATTCAAGTGTTCATTATGCAGATTATCTAAAACAGGTAGATAATATCTTCCCCTATCAAGAGGATATTCCTAATTATCTTAGTGAAATAAACAAGTTGTTATTTCTGTATTCATCCCCTGAGACTGACCTTGAAATTGTCAACAATTCGCGTAAAGAAATGCTCTATTGGGCTAATGAAGCAATAAGAAGAAGTCCACATAATGGGGACCTATATTATAACTACGGGAAAGCACTTTGGTTTGCAGGAGCAAAAGATTGTAATAACCCGGACGAACAAAATTCTTACATAAAACTTGCTATTGATAATTTTGAGAAAAGTGCATCAATATGGAAAAATGTACCGTTTTATTGGGATGAATACATTGCCCATATGAAAGATGCTATTGGTTTTTTTGAAAAAAATAACTCTCCTGATGAAATAGAAATAATTCGCAAAAAAATAGATGAAGCAAGTCAATATGTAAGTGAATTAAAAGAAAAACGAGCCCAATTAAATATCTGGTAAGAACGGGAAAGTTAGAATGAGTATTGTTCATTTTTTACAAAAAAGAGTTGATAAAATTAGGAATATCCTAAAACAATACAACTGTGATGCTTTTATAAGTCTTTGCCCCATTTATAATCGTTATTTTTCAGGCTTTACAGGTTCCACATCCGCCTTGTTAGTTACACTTGAAAAAAGCTATTTCCTTACGGATTTTCGTTATGAGGAACAAGTTGGAAAAGAAGTCTTTAACTTTACAGTTATTATTGTCTCAGGAGAATTAGTAAATAATCTTTTCCAATTAATCAATTCCTTAAAAATACAAAAAATCGCTATTCATACAGAAAAAATAAGTTTACAATTAGCAGAAAAACTAAAAGAAAATTGTAAGGTGGAACTTGTTGGAATAAATGACGCTCTTTCTCAATTGCGAATGGTGAAGGAAGGTTTTGAAATAGAAACCATTCGAAATGCATGTAAAATAACAGAAACCAGTATATATAATTGTATGTCAGCACTTAAAGAAGGGGTTACAGAACGGGAAATAGCTTCTCGGATAGATTATGAATTTCGATTGCAGGGTGCTGATGGTTCTGCTTTTGACACAATTGTTTTATTTGGTAAAAATTCATCTCTGCCTCATGGCAAACCAGGTGATAAAAAACTCTCGATTGGTGATATTGTCTTAATTGATTGTGGTTGTATTTATAAAGGTTATTGTTCAGACTTAACGAGAACATTTGTATTGGGTGTCATACCCGGAACATGGTTTATAGATATGTATGAAACAGTATTATCGGCTCAACTTTCTGCTTTATCGGTTCTATGTCCGGGTAAATATTCAAATGAAATTGATAATATAGCCCGTAGTTATATATCTGGAAAAGGTTTTGGAAAATACTTTGGACATGGTTTAGGACATGGCGTTGGAATGGAAATTCATGAACCACCACGGTTAAACACTGATAGTTCCTCTATATTAAAAGAAGGTTTTATTATTACGATCGAGCCAGGTATTTATATACCTGATAAAGGCGGTGTTCGTATAGAAGATACTGTTTTAATAACAAATGACGGATACGAACGGCTAACCACTTCGAATAAAGATTTAATAGTTCTTCCTGTTTAATTTTTCTATTTAATATATCCAAAACTTCTGGCAGGTAAAAAGATTGTATTATCATCGGTATTTATTATTTTACAAAAAGCGACACACTTTTCTTGTTTGTTTTCATAAATATAAACATGTTTTTGTTTGTTTTTGTCTTTAAACTCTATTTTTTGTTGTTTATTAGATAGGTTTGCCCAAAATAGATTGTCCCCAATTTTTGTGATTTTAATGAAAACAGGATTTGTAGTAATAACCGGGTAAATTTTATCTCCTGGATGTGTATTGTTCGTAAAAATTTTCAAAGCATAATAAATAGGAAATAACTGCCAATTTTTATCCGCATAACCCCATAGGCCTATCCTCATAGGTTCTTTTAGCCCCGGATACCTTACTTCCTGTAAACACCATATACTAAAACCTGATACTCCTTGATTTAACCCATCTATCATTGCTGAATATGTATAAAGTGCGCCATCATATTCTTGCATAATAGGATTAATGGATGGAGGTTGAAATCTATGGTCTGTTATACCAAATTCAGTAACAACAAAAGGTTTTTTGCTATTAAGTTTGCTATTTTTTACTAATTCTAAACGGGTTTTAAATAATTCGTTTGTGAAATAAGAGCTGCTAAAATGACAATAAAAATGCGATGCCCATAAATTTACTATATGGCTATAATCCTTATTCTCCAGACAGGCCTCCAACCAATCGGTGCCCATAGCATCATCACTGCCGATTATTTTAAGTTTAATATTATTTTTTTTGAATTCCTCCTTCAACAACTTATGAATTTCAATAAATTTGTTCAGTCTATTGTCATATGTTTTGAAGAAATAATTCGGTTCATTTGTTAGAGTAAAATATTTTATATTGTCAAATTTTTTTATTTTAATAAGGTAATTCAGAAGTGCAATTATAGTATTCACTCTTTTTTCTATGTTCTCCCATGTATCTTTCATACCCCAATCAACACATGTTATATTAACCTTTGTATTCAAATCTTTATATTCTTGTAAAGTCCTGCATAAACTTTGCATTCCGTCGCTTTCAAATGTAAATGTTTTCCCATCATCTGAAGGATTCCAATCTTTGAACCAGGTAAATGTTCGAACCCAATGAGGTTTTAATTCACTAAGCCTATCTTTACGAATTTTTATGGCTTCTTCATTTACACCGTCCTGTGAATTATTCTTATCATAAAATCTTCCATCGTCCTCTGCACCAAATCCAATCAAAGGGAACTTTATCGGTTTTTTACTAATATTTAGATGGATTATATCCTCATTACAAACATTTGCAGCAGAAAGACAGGAAAAAATTGGTTCCGTACTTTCAATTTTTCCTTGATTATGTATATATATGGATACTCTTACTTTTTTTGTTTTGGGGGGCGTCTTTGCATATAACTTTATAGGGATATAATGTTGTGTAGGTTCGGTAAGTCTCTCTTCGACATATTCTATCCTTTTTCCTTCATTATCTATAAAACTTATACTAAGTCCTCCCCCTATAGAATTTTCATGCCAGAGTAAACGCATCCGAGCGTTAGCATGAACAAACTGTCCTTCCTCTACTGGGAAATCACAATAATAATGATGCCATTTATTATCTTTATCGCTTTCTACTACTTCTAATTCGTAAATCTTTTCTTTATCAGAAGTAGTAATTATTTTCTTTTTAATTGAAGAATCCGAAGTAAGCCATTGTAGTTCATTTGTTCCAATCTCGTTGGCATTACTGAAAATGAAATGAGCAATAAATACAAGTGAGAATATGTAGGGCATTTGATTATAAATTCTATTTGTTATTTTCTATTTTCCCACGAGTAAACAGGTCATATAGAACAGGTATAACAATTAAGGTTAGCACACCACTAAAAGCAATACCGCCGATACTTGCAATACCTAAATCTGTTCTTATTTCACTTCCCAAACCTTTCCCGGTTGCTATCGGAATCATACCAGCAACTGCGGCTAATGTAATCATAAGTATAGGTCTAAATTGTTCACCAGCAGATTGTATCATAGCCTTATGTCTTGAAACACCAGATGCTACAAGTTGATTAAGTCGGTCAATTATTAGAATGGCATTGTTTACTACAATACCGGATAGCATAACAAGACCAAGTAAGACAAACATAGAAATTGAATAACCTGTTAGGTATAAAGATAGAACAACACCTATTAATCCTAAAGGTAAGGTTACTAATATAAAAAATGGTTGTTTGAAAGATTCAAGAATGGCTGCCAATACAAGAATAATAAGGACGATAGCAATAATACCTGCTCTTGCAAATTCCTGTTGTGCTTCTACCATTACTTCATTTTCACCAAAGAAATAATAATCGTATCCCTGAGGTAAATTTCCATATTTCTTTATCACATCTGTCAATTCTGCAACGGCAGTTCCTAATGGTTTACGAGGTGCAAGTCCAGCAAATAACTTTTCTATTTTCCGTTTATCTTTTCTTAAAACATTTACAGGTGCTGTTTTTTCTTCTATTTTGGCAACAGTTGTTAAATTAATAGGTTTTCCGGGTGCACCAGGTAACAAGAAATTTTCTACCTGCTGTTTCCCTTCTATTTCGTCGAATTTAACAACGATATCATAATTCCTTCCTTGCTGTTTATAAACTCCTGCTGTTATACCTTCAAGATTTCCACGAAGAAGCATACCTAAAATTACAGGAGGGAAATTTATATCCGAAAGCAAAGGTTTGTCTGGATAAATCTTCAATTCGGGTCTTCCGCCACGAATACTTGTATCAATATCTTTTAATCCTTCTAAACTTTTTGCTTGCGTTTCTAATCTTTTAACAATTTTTTGTATTTCTTCTCTATCTTCCCCAAAAATTTCTAATTCAATAGGGATAGATTGTCCACCTATTGCAGTTGGACTTCCCACACTATATTTGCAATCGGGATAATTCTCTAACAATTTTCTTACTTTATCTTTTATTTTGTCAATAGGCATATCAGGTCGTTCTGGTTTCTCATTAAAGACAAGTAGTATTTGTGCGACATAAACACCTTCCGATGTTTGCCCCATTATCCCCTGTATTTTACCTACAGAAGAAAGCACATGTTTTAAATAAGGCAAGTCTTTTACTCTTTCCTCCACTTCTTTAACTCTCTTTATTGTATTTTTCAAACTATAATGCGTGGGATATTCTAATCTGATAAAAAGAGTTCCTCTGTCTGGTTCCTCAAAGAACCCGAATCCTATTTTTTGAATTAGATTAAAGGTAAGGATAAATATAACAACAATACCGAAAGTAAATAAAAGGGAAGTCAATCGTCTATGTTCAAAGAATTTCAAGACCCCTATATAACCATTTTTCATAAAATCTAAAAACATATTAAATATTTGTTCAAACTTATAAATAATACCTCTTTTTTTCGTAGATTTTAACAAAATAGAAGCGAGCAATGGTGTCATTGTAAATGATATGAACAGTGAAACGGCTGTAACTATAATCATTGTCCATGCAAAAGGTGCCAAGAACAGACCTACTTGGGAACCCATAGTAGCGATGGGAAATAACACTACAAGATTTGTTCCGGCACTTGCCAGTACGGCAATAAATACACGACTTGCACCTTTAATCGCTGATTCTTTGGGTTCCTGACTTTTTTGAAATTCTGTCATTATACTCTCTAATACTACAATTGAGTTTGTAACAAGTATCCCTACAGACAGCCCTAATGAAATAAGTGTGCTTATATTTAAACTGTAGCCTAAAAGACTAATAAAGAAAAGTCCTACGACTATTGTTAAAGGCATTGTAATACCAACAATAAAAGTAAGCCGAAAATTATACAAGAAGAAGAAAAGTATTAATGCTGTAAGAATAATCCCTTGAATAATATCACCTGTAGTACTATCCACAGTTGCTTTAATAAAACTTCCCTCATCATTTACCCATACCAATTCCATTCCTACGGGCAAAGAAGATTGTATATTTCCAATAGCGGAACGAACAGACTCAACAACTCTTACTGTATTCGCTTCTGCCCTTTTGACAATACGAATGTATATACATGATTTTCCATCAAGAAATGCAGATTGTCTTATTTCTTTAGAACTAAAAACTACCTTACCAATATCTTTAATATAACATCTTGAACCCTCTTTTGATATTATAGGCAAAGTTTCTAGCTGTTCTATCTGGTGGTATTCTGCATCATATTTTACAGAATATTCCGTCTCTCCCTCTCTTACCCTACCTGAAGGGATTAGTCGAACTCCTTTTTGAATTGCTTCTACAATATCTAAAGAAGTCAAACCTCTTGAAGCCAGTTTATCTCTATCTAATAGGACATGAACTTCTTTTTTTGCACCACCGACAAGTTCAACATTAGCAACTCCTTCAATTGTTGTTAACTTATCCTTCAATTGGTTATCAGCGTAATCATATAATTCGTCTATTGGAATATCTCCTGTGAGGGCTAAATCTATTATAGGGACCGCATTAATATCGAATTTTAATACTTTAGGCTTTTCTGTCCCTTCAGGGAAATCATTTTGTATCAGGTCTAATTTTTCTCGGACATCATACGCAGCGACATCCACATCCACATTAAGTTGAAATTCAAGGAAGGTTTGACACACATTTTCCATACAGTTTGATGTAACATGCTTTAACCCATCTATGGTAAAAACAGCATCTTCAATTCGCCGTGCTATATCGGTTTCAATTTCTTCAGGACTTGCTCCGGGATATACGGTTACAACGGTTACATAAGGAACATCTACTTTAGGGAAAAATTCAAGTCCCATTCTGTAATAGGCTTCTATTCCTAAAAAGGTAAGGCCAATAAATAAACATGTAACTGCAACAGGTCGTCGAACAGATAGTTCTATTAAATTCATATTTATCTCTCCTCTAACACCTGCACAGTCTGACTATCTTTAATAAACGATTGTCCCATGCTTACAACTTTATCTCCTTCGTTTATTTCACCTTCAATGATTTCTATCCAACCATCTGTCTCAAAACCTGTATTTACTATTACTTTTTGAGATTTGCTATCCACAATCTTATACAAATATCTTTCCTTACCTTGTGTAATCACACAGACTTTTGGAACGCCTAAGTTTTCTCTTTGTTCTAACAATACTTCTATTTTAGCCATAACTCCAGGTATAATCTTTTCATCTTTTTTATCCAAAATCGCTTTTATTTCAAATGTCCGCAAATTGGGTAATACTGTAGGACTTTTATAATTGACCGTAAGTGTATCAATTTTTTCTTCTTGCACATACAATTCTAATTGTGTCTCTTTTTCCTTTATATAAGGATAATATTCTGCAGGTAAAAATGCGGAGACCTCTAATACTTCTGGGTTATCTATCTTTACAACGGGTCTTCCTCCACCTATAAATTCATTTTTTTGTACGAATTTATAACTTATTTTCCCGGAAATAGGTGCATAGACTAATGAATCTGAAAGTGTCTTTTCCGCAATTTTAAGGGCATGTTCTGCTTTTTTTAATTGTTCGTTTACTAATTGACAAACTGCTTCTGCATGTTCTAATCCTGCTTTTGAAGCCTTATATCTTGTTTCCTGAAGTTCAAATGTATCTTTCGATACAGCCTTTTTCTCTAAAAGATGTTGAAATCTCTCGTAGTCTATTTGTGCTTTATCAAATTGTGCTTTCATATTGGCAAGATTGGCATCCGCTTCACGAATGGCGCATTTTGCAACATTCAAATCTTGTTTTGCAATTTCATACGCTTGTTCTACTTTTAATTTATCTACTTGAAACAAAGGTGTCTCGTTTGCTACAACGGTATCCCCTTCATCTACAAACAAGTCTGTAAGCACTCCATCAATTCGTGCTGATACAATAGCATGTTCTTTTGAATCAATAGTTCCCTGAACATCAATTGTTTTTTTAAACAATTTCTTTTGAACAGCTTCTACTTTTACAGGGAAAGCCTCTTCAGAATTAGACCCTTTTTCAGCTGAAACAATTTGTTTACCACAACTCATATTGAATAAAAAGAGTGGTATGATAACAAGTAATCTATAATGTATCTTCTTTTTATTTTTTACCATCTTTAGACTTCTCCTTTTCATTTTCGTTATAGATTAAACTTCCTGAATATGTTTTTCCGGTAGAATTCCATAACACAGCTATTGCTATCTGTTCTTGAATTCTGGCGTTAATAAGATTAATTTCCGCAATGCTTAATTCGTTCTGTACTGTTACAATATCTACTTCAGCAACCATACCTTCATTCCACTTTTCATTAGTTTCTCTATATTTCTCTTTATAATAAGTGTAGGCTTGCTCTGCTAATTTAAGGTCTTCTTTTGCCTTTTCCCAATTGGCTTTGGCTCTAATTACCCCAGCCATTAAAGATAAGGAAGTCTCTTCTCTTTCTAAAAATGCCTTTTCTCGTTTTTCCCTTGCTATCCGATACTGTTGTATATTTGCAAAGCCATTAAATAGTGTTAATATTCCATGTAATCCGGATAACACAGATTGAGAATATAAGGTATAAGAATTGGAGGTATATTGCCACTGGGTAAAGCCACCTATCAAAGGTAAAAAGTTAGTAATTGCAAGTTTTATTTCATCTTCACTAATTTCTACTTTACGGTCTTCTATCAAAATACGAGGGTGGTTTTTTAGTGCAATATAAATCATTTCTTCTGTATTGTTCGCAGGAATTGGAATGTCTACCTGCTTTGATAATTTGATTTTTTGAAGGGGTGAAATTCCCAATACGGTATTAAATTGGGCTTTTACTGTTTCTATCTCTTGTTGACATTGTTTCAAATCTCTTTCTCTTGACTGTTTTAACAAATAGACCTGCTCTTTTTGTGATTGAGTAAGCATTCCTTCTTCGTAAAAAGCGTTCACTTGTTCTGTTAGTTTATTGGCATTATCTAATTGCAGTTGTAAAGTTTTTTCTATGTTCTCCAATGCTAATATCTGGAAATATAAAGCGGTTGTTTGAAGGGCTATCATCTGACAGGTGTAATCTTTGACAAGATTAGTTATATTTACGCCTTTATTTCGCAGGTCATATAAAAACCATGTAGCAGGGGCAAAAATAGGTAGTTGTAATTGAATTGTATCCATTCGAATAGTTTGGTCCTGCATGGCTGTTGATAGTGGACCAAAATTAACCATAGGTTTGCGGTCGTAATTAACAATCTGAAATTCTGAGCTAATTTGTGGTAAAAAATTGGAAAAAGCGATATTTTTCTCCAATTTTGCTATTTTTTGTTCTATCTCTGATATTTTTACCTGTGCATTATTCTGCAATGCTATTTGAATACATTCATCTAAAGTCAATTCTTGTTCTGCTTTAACTTTTTCGGGAGTCTGCTCTTCTATTTTTTGTTTAAATTCGTTAAGGGATTCTTCTCGATATTTTTCAGGATTAACATGGGCACAAGAAGTTAAGATACCCATTGCTATAAATATAGTTGTTAATAAAAATTTGTGTATGTATATTTTTTCTTTAAAATTCATATATATTAGTTATTCCTCTTTTAAGTCTAAACCTTTCAATATCAGACTGGTAATATGTTCTTGTAGTTGCGACAAAAATTTTTGTGTATATTTTTCTGCTATATTTAATGCTAATTTAATACCGGGTTCGGCAAAAACATAGAAAGAAATTTCGCCCAGAATGGAAAAAGCCCAAAATCTACATTTCGCTAATGTATTTGCAGGGTTACATCTCATTAATACTTCAACTAAAGCATTTAACTCTGGAATAAATGTTTGGAATATAACATTCTCATATTTGGGAGGTGGTTCTACCAAACTTCTGAGGAGTAATCTCGAATACCATGCTGGATACTTATCAGACAAATAGTTCTGAGCTCTTTCCCCAATCAATTTTCTAATTATTTCTATACATTGTTCTTTTGAAGAATAATCCACGCTTTCATCTTGCAATATTTTTTGAGCAAGTGGACAGCGGACCTGCCACGCTACATATCGAAGAGATTCCATATATAAATTTTCTTTTGAACCGAAATAGTAATTAATAGAGGCAATATTTACATTTGATTTTTCTGCAATTTCACGAATAGAAACGCCATCAATACCAGAATTTGCAAATAGTTGACCGGCTGTTTCAATCAATTCAAGTCTTTTTCCTGTCCAATCGCGATTTATTTCTAACATATTTTAATAAAAATCCTATTTTAACAAATCTATTATAACACATACATTTGATTAAATCAAACGATTGTTTAACTATTTTTTATAGAAGTGAAATTTATAAATCTTTTGTATCTTTTTAGAAATGATGGGTATAACCTAATACGAGAGAAAATCCACCTGTGCTAAGTTCAGTACCTTTACCTAAATGAGAAAGCAAATCTCCCCTGCCAGTATCTTTCATCGTATTTTTTAAACCAAGAACACCTGAAATACTTACTTCATCATTATCGGTTATTTTTCTTGCTATTCCTAATGTAATATGGTCTTCACATAACACAGGAACTAATCCTGCTAAAAATACATGGTCTTCTGTAATTGGAGAGTTTCCATGACTGTAACCACTCATAATTCTCGTCTTTTCATTTAATCGATATTCCAATCCTATTTTTGTGCAAAATTGATTTACCCAATTAAAACCACCGTCTAATAGGTTTCTGCCGTAGGCTGGAATTCCTTCCCAATTCAACCATTTAAAATCCAGACTCAGGGTTAATTTATCCGTAAAATCATAGGCAACACCTGCATTTAATATCTGAGGCTGGTCTAATGGGTATTTTAATAAGTCTCTGTATTTATTAAATTTTTCGGTCCAATGGCGGGATGTATATGTTGCTCCTATTGAAAATTTATCCCATTTTTTATAAACACTTATATTAAATCCCGCACCTAATGAATCATCCCATTCAAAATCACCTCGAGTAGGTAATAAACTCAATGTGATATGGTCTGATTTAAATCGTGATATGGAGCCATGAAGTCCAAAACCTATAGACCAATCGTTATCAAATTTATATGCATAAGCAACTACAAGACGAGCGTGTTGATAAAACAATCTACGGTCTGCATTAAAAGGTCTCAATAACAAATTTCTTGAACTCTGGTAATCTACACCTGTTCCGCTCGGGACATATAAACCAAACCCCAATGTCCCTGTTTCTAAAGGTATAATCATTCCACCGGAAGCAATATTAAATAACCCATCTCCATCCAAATCCTCAAAACGATTTCCTAAAATACCCCTTGGTTGCATTTCCATATCGGTTTTTACTACATACCAGTTAACATCTAATCTTTTATCTAATTCCACCATACTTGCAGGGTTCATATAGCACCAATAGGCACTTCTTGGACTGGCTATTCCACTGGAAGCTCTCCCCAATTGAAAGGCATCGTTTCCTAATACAAATACCCCTTCATTGGCTGATAAATCATTCATAATAATGAATAATGAAGCGGTAATTATTGAAATGATAATCAATGAACACTGAAAGCATTTTTTTGATAACTTTATCATAGCGTACTACCTTTTATTGAAAGTATTGTATTTATTGTATTATTTTTATTAATATATTTATTTTATTCTATGTTATATATAGTTATTATTTTTTAAGAATAAGATTATACGATTATACAAATCTATAATATCAATAATCAAAATAAATAATGAGAGATTATTAATTAAAAAATTGTGGGATTTAATTACTACTTTTTCTTCTTAATTTCTTTAATTAAGATACTTAATAGGAACCACAGAATTAAGAACCATCCTGCTACAGAAGAGCCAATTAATACAGATATTAAAAGTATTCTTAACTCTTGCGTCATTCTTGTTCTTTCTTAATAATATGCCAATTTTTTTTATGTGGGACTAAAATGGGAACCTTTTCTTCAACCTCAGGGGGTTTTCCACTTTCTTTTTGTTCGCTGGATATATCTTTTGTATCTATTGGATTATTATTTATCTTTTCTAAATTTTCCCTAATCTTTTTATTCTCTTCTTCTAACATGTTAATTTTATTTTTTAATTGTGTATTCTCTTTTATTAATTCCTCTAATCGTTGTTCTATTTTTTTTATACCCAAATCCTTATTTTCATTTTCTTCTTTAGGGGTTATTGAATCTTCTTTGATTTCTTCTTCATTTTTTTCTACATAAGTTAATAATAAATCATCAAACCATGCACAGCCTGTTCCTTCTATGGCACACCTAATTACACAAAAATCTGTTCCTTTCGGTATTTTTGTTTTTATATTTAATTTCTTCCACTCATTAGTTCCTGAAAGAATTTCTGATTTTTTACTTTCAATAATTCGAGCGGGATTTTGTGTCCAGAATTGCAAAAGGAAATAGGCTTTATAAATATTGTCTGTCTTAATCCAACCTTCTAAATACATATCTTTATTTTCAGAAGCATTAACGGGTATTCTCTGGCTCCAATTATTTACTGGCTCTTTCTGATAGTTATTGGTATTAGTCAAAAAAATTGAATTTTCATCTGTATGATATATTTTCTTATCTATTTTTCCAAAAGAGCCATCCTGGGGCTGGATAAATAATGCCCAGTATGAAACAGATGATTTAATTTCTTCTTCAAAACCTGGGTTTTTAATTAAATTTTCTGCATAGACAATAATATTCAAAAGAAGAAAATAAAATGAAAATAAAATTATTTTTTTGCTTTTATTATTTTTTTGGTTCATTATTCATTTTCTGTTAATGACCACTTAAACCTTGCATTCTAAGTTTGAGGTCTTTGGGGGAAGTAGCGTAAGTTAAAGCTGTTTCTGTAGAGATTCTCTTCTGAGACCATAGGTCAAACAAAGCCTGGTCGAATGTTTGCATACCATATTGGTCTTTTCCTTCCTGAATGAGAGACACGATGTCACGGAAAGGTTTGCCCTGTTCGATAAAGTCCCGAACGGCTCTTGTGCCTATCAATATTTCTGCAGCAACACATCTTCCCGTCCCGCTTGCCATTGGCACTATTCTTTGAGAAATAACACCCCGTAGAACACTCGCTAACTGTTTTCGGACAAATAAATGTTGATGGGGTTCAAAAAATTCTATGATACGGTTTAGCGTTTCGACAGCATCAACGGTATGCAATGTAGATAAAACGAGATGTCCTGTTTCTGCGGAAGATAACGCTGTTCTTACTGTTTCTGTATCACGCATTTCTCCTATCAATATTACATCGGGGTCCTGGCGAAGTGCGGCTCTTAAAGCATTTGCAAAGGAAAGTGTATCATGCCCTATCTCTCTTTGCGTTATGATACTCTGTTTATCTCTATGAACAAATTCCAAGGGGTCTTCAATAGTAACAACATGGTCAGAACGCGTGTTGTTTATCTCATCTATCATTGCTGCAAGCGTAGTTGATTTGCCACTTCCTGTAGGTCCTGTAATAAGAATTAAACCATTTTTTAGTTTACATAATTTTTTTAATATAGGCGGTAAATTTAATTCATCTATCGTTAATACTTTCAAGGGAATTAGTCGCATAACAATACGGATATGTCCATCATCACGACAAATATTTACACGGAACCGTGCTTTATTTTCAAAATAAAATGAAATATCAAGTTCAAAAACTTTTTCATATTTACTAACATCTGGAGGAGATGCTATTTCATGAAGATATACTTTTAAATCTTCATCAGAAAGAATATTTTCCTCGTCTATTCTCTTTAATACTCCATCAATTCTTAATATAGGTGGGTTATTGTATTTCAAGTGAATATCTGAAGCATTCATTTGTATTGCCATTTCCATGAGTTCTTTTAATGGAATTGTCATCATTCCCTCCTTGTGTTTATAAAGTTCTATTTTTTTATTATAGAATATCTTACTACAAAATATATATTAAACTTATTATTTTAGGAAAGTTTCATGTCCATCCGTATAATCATACATACATTTCCTTCACCGGAAGAAAATTTGTCTGCAGAGGAATTTCTTTTTTATCAGAAAAATCAAGGTGATGGAGAAGATATTCTTCGTATCTGGGAAAGTGAGGTTTATTTTGTCGTTTTAGGTAGTTCTCAATATGTAAATGAAGAAATTTTTTTGGATAGATGTAAGTTTTATGGTATAAAAATTCTGCGTAGATGTAGTGCAGGTGGTGCTGTTTTGCAAGGTCCTGGTTGCCTTAATTTTTCTCTTTTCTTAAACCTTGACAGATACCCTCAATTACGAAATATTCGTGATTCGTATCATTTTTTATTATCTAAATTAATTGCCACTTTATATCAAGAATGGGGATTAGAAACGGCTATTGAAGGGATTAGTGATTTGTGTTATATGGGAAAGAAAATTTCGGGTAATGCTCAAAGAAGGAATAGTAAAGTCCTATTGCATCATGGAACATTACTTTATCGTTTGGATTATGAGTTATTGGAAGATGTTTTAAAGATACCCAAGATACAACCCGAATATAGAGCAGGAAGAACACACAAAGATTTTGTTGGAACTTTACCTCTTTCCAAAGAAGAAATTACCGACTGCGTATTGAAAACATTTGCTTTAGATGGTTTTTATTCTACTTTTACAAATACAGAAATAAAGGGAATACAACAACTTGTAGATAGCAAATACAGTAAAGAAGATTGGAACTTTAAGAGGTAGAAATATATCCGTTTAATGGAAGTGAGGGATTGGCTGTAAAAGAGAAATCGGCTGAATATCCCTTTTTAAGTCGAAAATATCCTGCGGATGCAATCATGGCTCCATTGTCTAAACAATATTTAAATTCGGGTAAAAACACATCAATATCTAATTCTTCTTTCAATCTTTTTCTTAGAAGAGCATTGGCTGATACTCCTCCTGCAACTACCAATTTTTTTAATCCTGTTTTTTTTAGTGCATTCTTTGTTTTGGCTACCAAGACATCAATAGCACTCCATTGGAAACTTGCTGCAATATCAGAAATCCACTGCGTCGTTCTATCTTTTTCTGGGACTTCTCTCACTTTATATAAAACGGCGGTTTTTAATCCACTATAACTAAATTCTAATGATTCACTATTGGCAAGTCCCTGAGGAAAGGAACAATATTTGGGATTACCGTTTTCTGCACTTTTTTGTATTGAAGGTCCTCCCGGATATAGGAGACCTAATATGCGAGCAACTTTATCAAAACATTCCCCTACTGCATCATCTCTGGTATTTCCTATAATTTCATACTGATGAGGTAATTTACATTCAATTAATAATGTATGACCACCGCTTACAACAAGAGACAAAAAAGGATATTCGGGTTTGTGTTCAAGTAACATAGATGCGAAAATATGACCCTCAATATGATGGATAGGTATAATAGGTATTTTCCTGCTCCATGCAAATGACTTTGCAAAATTTACCCCTACCAACAAAGAACCCATAAGACCGGGACCTTGAGTAACTGCGACGGCATCCGGTTCATAATTAGTTTCCTCTAATACTTTCCTGATTAATCTGGAAATATGTATTAAGTGTTGGCGAGATGCGATTTCGGGAACAACTCCACCAAAGTCAGCATGAATAGGAACCTGACTTGCCAGATAATTTACAATAACTTCCTGACCTTCTTTAACAATAGCAACCCCTGTTTCATCACACGATGTTTCTATCCCCAGAACATATTTCATTCAAACATCTCCGAAACATGAACTAATTCAAATCCTTGTTCTTCAAATTTAGGAAGTTCTTCTTTCAGCACTTTTATAGTTAAATCTCTGAAATGACCTATCCCTATAGCTTTCCCTTTTTTCTTCGCTATCTTTTTTAGTATTTCGAGACTTTCTTTTATTTTAGATGTAGTATATTCATGGTCTAAAAATATATCTCTTTGTAAAGCCGGAACTCCTTCATCTTTCGCCACTTGATATGCTTTACTTCCTCCAACAACGACACTATCAACAAAAAACATTTTTTTTTCTTTGAGAACCTTCATAAAGGATTTTAATGGAACTTCTTTTAATGTAAACACACCTCCTGTATGATTATTTACACCTTTTGCATCTGGGATTTGTTCCAATGCGTTTTCTGTTTTTTCCTCAATTTCTTTTTCTGACATATTTACAAGTAATTCGCAAGGGAAAGACCCCTTTTTTACTCCTTGTTTTGTTTGCATGGGCATATGGAGCATTATTTCAAAGCCTTTCTCCTGGGCTTTTTTTGCTAATTCTTTATTATATCTTGTATCAGGAAGAATAGAAATATTTAATTTATTTAATAATTCTAATGCAGGGTCTTCTTCCGGATTACGATAGCCACCATCATCTAATATAATAGCGACTTTGGGTTTTTGTGTTTCTTTATCACCTACACTATTGTTTTCTTCATTACTTAAACTTTTCTCCTCTTGTATATTTTGATTGGGAAAGATTACAGGTTCAAAATATTCTTTAATAAATTTATTTACAGGATAATTAGTTGATAATGAAGTTTTTATTTCGGAGGTTGTTTCATGACTAAAATTTTCTGAAAACTTTTGAATACTTATAGTCAGTATATTTTTGCTATCAATATAAATACTATGTTCTAAAACATTTTTTTCTTTATCTACATTCGTTTTTATTTCTGAAGAAGGAAATTTTTTTGAAACAATTCCTTTTATATCTGCTAAAAGCATATTATCATCAATATCCGAGGGTAGGAATAATAAATACTTCTTATGAAACCACATATTACTACCATCTGAAATAGGTTCAGGAAGGCTTTCTACAAATTCTGTGCTGGATACATAGCGAGTTAATAATAAA
>DAOSUS010000057.1 GCA_035378955.1 Candidatus Hydrogenedens sp.
CATTACCTTCGACACATACAGCCAACAAAGGAGAGGTAGTCAATCCGAAGCAAGTTATTCCGTTAGATGATGAAGATTTGAAGGAATTTTAATACTGATGATGTGAATGGGACCCTATTCGTGGCTATAATATATAGCCACGAATAGGGGGTAGTGGGTATGTTGTTTGTGCTAAAATAGTAAAAGCAAAGATTTGGATATGATAATTATATGGAGACTGATATATGGCAGAAACAGGTATCGAAACTACGGTAGAAAAACTGAGTGAGTTGGCAGTATTTGTAAGTCCTGGAGATTTGCAGGAATTAGCACAAATGCATACTTGTTTGATAGAGATACGAGAATGGGCAAAGTCTCAGGGATTTAACAAAACAGCAATAGTAGCAGATAATAGTGCCGATTTAGTAGAAAAGATTGTCTTACAGGAAATAGATAATCCCGATGAAGCACTGAAAACTTTATCTCAGGTTATTAGTTGCTTTCAGCAAATAATTTTAGCAAATGCAAGTGAAACTGAAATTGTTTATCCGGAAGAATTACAACAAAAGAAAATGAGAAATATAGTTGTTCAGGGTTCAGGTCAAGTACTTGAATTACCTGAAAATGTAGACCCGGAAATATTTCAACAATTTATTCAGTCTCAGGATTCTAATCTGGAAGAGATGGAATCGTTATTACTAAGTTATAATAAAGGGGAAGAGGATAAGGAAATAATCGCAGAACTGAAAAGGAAGGTTCACACCCTCAAAGGAGAGACCGGTATTTTAGGTTTAAATGATATTCAAGACTTATGCCACTTAGCGGAAGACCGAATTGAGCAAGGTGTTACACAAGAATTGATTGATGATTTATTTGCATTGAAAGACTGGTTGAAAAAGAAATTTGATGCTATTGCCGGTAAAGGAACCATGCCTCCGTTTCCAAATGAATTAAGAAGGAAATTATCGAAAGAGGCTCGGAAAGAAGAAGGAGAACAAACAGAAAAGAAAGTAACGGAGATAAAAAAATTTGAGCCTAAAGTTTTAGAAGGAGACCTTGATTTAGTAAAGGATTTTGTTCAGGAAGCGACTGAACATCTGGATAACTGCGATGTTCATTTACTCACACTGGAAACAGACCCTGAAGAAAGTGACGCATTAAATGCTGTGTTTCGTGCCTTTCATACAATTAAGGGGGTGTCCGGTTTTTTAGGATTGGATGAAATTAAACAAATATCCCATGAAGCAGAAAATTTATTAGACCGCGCCCGTAAAAAAGAATTATTACTTGTCGGAGATACTATAGATGTTGTTTTTGAAGCAGTAGATGCATTGAAAGAGTGTGTGGAAGCGGTTCGAAAGGCATTAACTACAGGCGAGCCCATAATGCCGAGAGAAAATTCTGGGGAATTAATTGAAAATATTCATCAGGTGCTACAGGGTAAAAAGATTACAACAATATCTCGTGAAAAGCCAAAGAAGAATATAGCCAAATTAGGCGAAATAATGGTAGGCTCTGAATCTGTTTCTGAAGATAGTATACAAAGAGCTCTTACATTACAGAAAGGTCCGACGGAACCTGTAAAAGTAGGTGAAATATTGGTTAAATATAATGTAATTTCTTCCAAACAATTTGAAAAAGTTTTAGAATTACAGAAAAAAGAGTTTCCCAATAAACTTATAGGAGAACTTGTAGTAGAATTAGGATATGCTACCGAAGAAGACATCCAGAATGCATTAGAGAAACAAAAGCAATCTCAGGAACCTCCTAAATTAGGTGAATTGTTAATTCAAATAGGTGAAACCGATGCCAAAGAAGTTGTTCAAGCCCTTCGAACACAAAGGGCACAGACTTTAACACCACAAGCAACCATTGCAGAAGCAATAAAAGTAGATGCAAATCGGTTAGACCAACTTGTGGATATGATTGGTGAGTTAGTTATTGCCGAATCTATGGTGGCAAGAGAGGTAGAATTACAAGGGGATTTATATACCGATTTGTCAAGACATGTGGGTCAATTAGATAAAATAACAAGAGAATTGCAACTTATGGCAATGTCTCTTCGCATGATTCCGATAAAAAGCACATTTCAGAAAATGGCACGATTGGTTCGTGATTTATCCAAAAAAACAGGGAAATTGATAGAATTTCATACCAGTGGAGAAGATACGGAGTTAGACAAAACTGTAGTTGATAAGATAGGAGACCCACTTGTTCACATGGTCCGAAATTCTGTAGACCATGGAATTGAAAGTAATCCGGAAGAACGAATAAAAAAGGGGAAACCGCCTATAGGAAATATATATCTTAGAGCTTACCACTCTGGGGGAAATATACATATACAAGTAGAAGATGATGGGGCGGGACTTAATCGAGAAGCCATTATAAAAAAGGCAATTGAAAGAGGACTTATTCGTTCTGAAGAGGGTCTTTCAGACCGTGAAATATGGAACCTCATATTTAAACCGGGTTTTTCTACGGCACAGGTAGTAACAGAGGTATCCGGTCGAGGTGTAGGAATGGATGTAGTTAAAAAGAATATAGAGGCTTTAAGAGGCCAGGTAGATATTCAATCTACACCCGGACAAGGAACGGTGTTTACCATACGCTTACCGTTGACATTGGCAATTATTGATGGTATGGTAGTCCGTGTTGGAGCAGAACGATATATTATTCCAACATTATCTATTATTATTTCCCTTCGACCTACAGAAAAAGAAATAAACACCGTTGTGGGAAAAGGGGAAGTCCTTTCATTTCATGGAAAATTAATCAATTTGTATAGATTAAATAGATTGTTTAATATTCCTAACGCAGTCGAAAATTATACCGATGGGACTGTGGTAGTTGTAGAAGCAGGAAATACACAAATTGGTTTATTGGTAGATGAGATATTGGGTCAACAGCAAATTGTTATTAAATCTTTGGGAGAAGCATTAAAAGGTGTTCCTGGAATCGCAGGGGGAGCCATTATGCCGGACGGGAAGGTAGGTCTTATTTTAGATATTGCTGGAATATTAAAAGTAGCAGAAGAATCTGTTACTTTTGTATAAGTATAAAGATTGTGTAAAATAAATAAAAGAAACAGAAGGAATGTAGCCATGACAGAACAAGAGAAAACCACAGGCAAGCATGATTTAAAATCATTGGCAGGTAAGTATCTTACATTTAAATTATCCCATGAGACCTATGGGATAGAGATACTGAAGGTTCAAGAAATTATTGGATTAATGAGCATCACATCCATTCCAAGAACACCCAATTTTGTAAGAGGTGTAATTAATTTACGAGGCAAAGTAATTCCTGTTATCGAACTTCGTAAGAAATTTGATATGGAAACTGTGGAAGATACAGACCATACCTGTATAATCGTTGTTCAGGTAATGGGAAGTGGTAGTCCTATAACTATGGGTGTAATCGTAGATGAAGTGTCAGAGGTTGTAGACATAGCAGAAAATCAAATAGAACCCGCTCCATCCTTTGGTGCAAGTATTGACACAGCATTTATTATGGCAATGGGGAAATTAGGTGAAGCAGTTGTTATACTCTTGGATATTGACAAAGTATTAACTGCAAATGAGATACAAAGTCTGAGTTCTATTTAATAAACTTTAAATAAATTATAATTTTAATTGTAAGGGAGATATATGAAGGCTGAGAATATAAATGAAACCTCTGAACAAATAGGGTTTTTAGTTTTTGGATTAAACTGTAAAATGATTATACCGTTTTTGGAGAGAAAAAATCGCTTTGGGAAGGAAAAATCTTTTTCTATAACCAATAATTAAGTTTTTCTTATCGCTTTTTTGTTCTTTTTTCCTCTTTTTTATCTCCTTTTATTCTTTTAAGCACACGCCACCTGCACTCCCTTCTTTATCATCCCATAGCACCGCTTCAAATTATACATCGCCATCAATAAAAAGTGATACGCTCCGTTCTTTTCTAAGCCCCGGAACCGACATACCCGATACCCCATCCACCTCTTTATTATCGCAAAGGGCAATTCTACAATCCCTCGTACCTTCGCTATCTCCGCATTCTCTTTCCTCACCGCCTCCGATAACTCCCCTTCCCCTCGTACTCGCCTCCGTATCACCCGATACTTTATACCACGCTCCTTACACTTCGCCTCCCGTTCCTTCGACATATACCCGCTGTCTCCATACAATTCCTCTACCTCCACACCTTCCAGCAATTCCTCCAACTGCTGACTATCATGCACCGACGCCGAACTCGTGCTTATTCGCTTGACCAAACCTCGCCTGTCTGTTAGGATGTGTAACTTGTAGCCATAATAAATCTGTTCTCGTTTTTTCGTATACCCCGCCTCCTCATCATATTCCTGCTTCTCCTTCTTACCCCCTTCGACCTCCTTCAGCCTCGGTCTCGCCGTCGAAATTATCGTCGCATCTACTATCTGACCTCCTCGCAATATGAACCCTTGCTCATCCATCTTACTTCGAACCAAGTCAAATATCCACTTCATTAACCCCATTCGTATCATCTTATTCCGAAACTTACATAGCGTCGTCTCATCCGGCACTACTCCCTCCAGCCCAATACCTAAAAAAGAACGAAAGGATAACCTATCTCCTATCAATTCCTCCGTCTGCGGGTCCGATAAAGCATACCACGCTTGTAAAAACAAACTGCCAACTAATACCCGACACGGAAGCGAAGGACGACCTTGCTGACCCCGGTTCGGCTTATACACCCCTACCTCAATACACTTCCGCTCTATCTCTTCCCATGGGATAATCCGCTCCATCTGTTCTAAAAATTTCCCCTTGGGAGTTGATCTCTGTAAGGATAATTCATACTCCGCAAAACTCATCTGTTGCTCTTGTCCTTGCATAGTATACGCTCCTCTTATTAAAGTTTATTATCTCGCTATTTCCTACCTATATTATTAATACATCTCCCTCCCTCTTTCGTTTCATTTTCCCTCTTATCTCCCTCTGTATTACAATAATTAAAAAATAAAACATTTATTCAGAGATCCCAAATCCTTTTATAGAGAGTGTATATGATTTGTTTTCCACCATGTTAAATGCAAAAGCGGAAAGGAAAAATGTGGGGATTGCAAAATCAGCCAATCCAAGGGACATAATGGCACTAATCGGGATAAGTGGAAGGGTCCGTGGAATGGTTGCTCTTGCGTTTCCTGTTTCTACCGCTCTTGCTATGGTAAATAAATTGTTAAATGCAGATATAAAAATTATGGATGATACCGTATCTGACGCTATTGCTGAAATGGTGAATATTGTGGCAGGAGGTGCAAAAGCAAGATTGAATACAGGTGATGAAAAGCCCTTAGATTTGAGTTTACCCACTGTAGTTCGTGGTGGCGATTTTTCGGTAGAGTATCCTACAAATTCTGTATGGATAGAAATAAATTTTGATAGTGAATTGGGTCCGTTTACATTACGGGTCACATTTGAACCTGAAAAATAGAAACGAGGTGTAAACAATGAGAGCATTGGTTGTTGATGACTCCGCAGTAATGAGAAAGGTATTAATAGGGGCATTGAGTCGTGCGAATATAAATGAGGTTGACCAGGCAGCAGATGGAGCAGAAGCCGTTCAGGCTGTCCAACAAAATGAATACGATATTATTCTTATGGATTGGAATATGCCCAATATGTTAGGAATTGACGCTTTGAAAGCCATTCGTGAAATGGGCAAAACAATGCCGATTATTATGGTCACAACGGAAGCAGAAAAAAGTAGAGTTTTAGAAGCATTAAAGGCAGGTGCGACTAATTATGTAATTAAACCTTTCGAACCTAACACTATCGTGGGAAAAATTCAAGAAGTCTTAAACAAAAGTAAAGGCTAATAGAAAAACGAGAAAATAAATGTCAAAAGAATTGACATCGTATCAACAGGTATTTATTGAACCGGGGTATATTTATCTTCCAACTGTTCCTACAAATTTATATGCTGTTTTAGGGTCATGTGTATCTGTTTGTTTATGGGATAAAAAATTAAAGATAGGAGGGATGAACCATTTTCTCTATCCAAGTGTATCGTCAAAAGACAAAGCCACTTCGCAATATGGTAATGTGGCAACACTTCAATTAATACAAATGATGGAAAAGGCAGGAGCCAAAACAAATTCAATTTTTGCTCAAATTGTGGGAGGTGCTGTTCCTCCTTTTAACAGTAAAAATAAAGATATTGGCAAAGATAATGTAGAAATAGCCCGAAAAATTTTGAGAAGTAAGGGTATAAAAATTGTATCAGAAGATGTAGGCGGGAACATGGGTAGAAAAATTGTTTTTAATAGTTATACAGGCCATATAATGGTTTTAAAGGTTTATCAAATACGCAAAGATGATTGGATATTAGAATTACCTGAAGAATAAAAGATAATATGGATAACAACTTATTTAACAAATTTCGGCAATTAATATATGAAGTCAGTGGTATTCATTTAAGTGACCAGAAAAAAGCCCTTGTAGTGGGAAGACTTTCAAAAAGAATTCATACTTTGGGAATAAATGATTTTAAGGATTATTATGAATATGTAATAAATGACAAATCAGGACAAGAAATTATTAAACTGATAGACTATATTTCAACAAATGTAACTCATTTTTTTAGAGAAAGTGACCATTTTGACTTTTTGAAAGAGAAATTAATTGAGTGGAAAGAAGAGGGACAAACGAAATTTCGGATATGGTCAGCTGCATGCTCTACAGGAGAAGAGCCCTATACCATTGCTATTACAGCAATGGAAGCCCTTAATAGTACTTTTGTAGATTTAAAAATTCTTGCTACAGACATATCTACACGAGTATTGGAACAATGTAAAAAGGGGGAATATTATGCTCATAAAGTAGATAATATTCCAGGTTATTTATTACAAAAATATTTTGAAAAAAAGAAAGTTAATAATGATTGGGTATATGTAGTATCCGATAGAATTAAAAAGTTAATTACATTTTCGAGGTTAAATTTGATAGAAGCTCCCTATCCTATGAAAGGACCTTTTGATGTTATATTTTGTAGAAATGTAATGATATATTTTGATGAAAAAGTAAGAAACACATTGGTTAATGAAATGTATCGGCTTCTCAAACCTAAGGGGTATTTATTCGTTGGACATTCCGAAAGTATTACATCCACGCAGACAGGATTTCGAATAGTAAAGCCTTCTGTTTACTATAAACCATAGATTTAGATATTAAAGGTATCGCAAAGTGTTAATTACTGTAAATATATCGGATATGAAAGTTTCCAGCAACCCGGAAGATGTATTAGTCACCTATTCTCTGGGTTCTTGTGTAGGTGTAACTTTATATGACCCTCTCCAAAAAATAGGTGGACTTATTCTTTGTATGTTACCTTTATCAAAAGTTGACCCAGAACGGGCAAAAGAAGTCCCGTACATGTTTGTTGATACAGGCTTGCCTCTAATGTTACAAACGCTAATTAATATGGGTGCTAATAAGAATAGAATCGTAGCAAAAGTAGCAGGAGGTGCTGTTTTGCTGGATGACAATGGAATGTTTCGAATCGGAGAAAGAAATCATATTGTAGTGAGAAAACTCCTTTGGAAAAATAATATACTAATCTCATCGGAAGATGTTGGTGGAACAATAGCAAGAACTGTATACTTACAAATTAATGATGGTAAAACGATAATTAAAAGTGCCGGGAAAGAATATGAATTATAATCAGGAAAAATAACATGACTATTCGCGAAAAAATTTTAGAAAAGATTAAAGAAGTTCCTGCTTTCCCTTCGAATACCGCTCGAATTCTAAATAAGATAAATAATAAAGAGTCACAAATTTTAGATATAGCCAGAGAAATAGAACTAGATCCAACCTTAACTGCAAATATTTTAAAGTTAGCCAATTCTGCATATTTTGCAGGACCCAAAAAAATAAGTACTATTAGAGAAGCCGTTGTATTATTAGGGATAAATAGAATTCAACAAATGATTATCGCATCAGCCATTTTCCCAACAGTCGTAAAACCTCTTCGGGGATATGATTTACCTGCAGGAGAACTTATAAGACACTTAGTAGGAACAGCAATAGCCAGTGAATTATTAAGCAAAGAATTAAAAATAGATATTCCTCCTTATACTTTTACAGTAGGATTGCTTCATGATATTGGCAAAATAGTATTAGGAACATTCATAGAAATAGATGCAGAACCGATATTAAAGAAGGCATACGAAGAAAAAGTATCTTTTGAAAAAGCAGAGAAAGAAATTTTAGGAATTGACCATTCGGAAATAGGTGCTTTATTAATGCAGGAATGGCATTTTCCTAACAATTTAGTTCAGCCCATTCTATACCATCATGACCCGGACAATGCTCCGGAAGAATATCGTCTGGTTACAGATTTTGTTCATATTGCAAGTAATTTATGTCTGGAATGCGGTATTGGTTCTGGAATAGACGGTTTGAATTACTCAAACAATCCTAATTCCATAGAACGATTAAAAATAGATATGCAAGTGGTAGAAACAGTTTTATCTAAATTAATTGGGGATATAGATTCATTCATGGGAAATCTAAAATCAGGAGATATTACATGAGTATCAATATTTTAATTGTTGATGATTCATCAACAGTTCGTGCCATTATAGAAAAGACTTTACGAATATCGGGTATAGAAATAGGTAATATTTTGCATGCAGGTAACGGGAATGAAGCATTGGAGGTATTGCGAAAAAATTGGGTTGACCTCGTAATAACAGATATTAATATGCCAGTCATGAATGGGGTAGAACTTATAAATAAAATGAGTCAGGATGAACTATTAAAAACGATTCCTATTGCTATTGTGTCCACCGAAGGAAGTCAAACGCGTGTTGAAGAATTAAAATCAAAGGGAGTTAAAGCCTACCTGAGAAAGCCGTTTACACCTGAATCATTAAAAAAATTAGTAATAGATTTATTGGGAGTATCAGAAGATGAATCAAACAGATAGAACATTAATTAAAAAAGTATTAACAGATGTAGCAAAAGAATTTGCTTTTATGTTTGCAGATGACTGGTCTGAGCAACAAGATGTAATGCCACCTTATATCAATGCAGAAATGTCTTTTTCTGGACCCTATACGGGAAAAGCAATAATGGTAACAGCGGAAGAATTATGTAAAGAAATGATGAGCAATGTCTTAGGTATTGATGAAGAAGAAACAGATATAGAAGTAGAGCCTAAGGATGCTCTTTGTGAGTTTTTAAATATTTTTTGTGGGAATTTTTTGACTTCATTAGCCGGGACGGAACCAGTTTTTGAACTTCAACCTCCTTCTGCGGATGAAATTAATGAAGAACAATGGGAAAAGATAAAACAGGATGAGAGTTTTGTTAAGTTAAGTTTAGACGATTATCCTTTATATATCTCTGTAGAATATAAAAAAGAATAGAAGGATATGCTATACAATGGGTGAGAGAAATATATCAGGGATAGATATTCCGGGTGTAACAAGACCTGTAAAAGTCCTTATTGTAGACGATTCTGCCATGGTGCGGAGCATACTTCAAAAAGAGCTGTCTAAAGATTCTAATATTGAAGTTATTGGTACAGCTCCAGACCCTTATGTCGCCCGTGATAAAATTATTCAGTTAAAGCCTGATGTCATTACATTGGATATAGAAATGCCAAGGATGGACGGTATAACCTTTCTTAAAAAATTAATGCAGTATTATCCCTTGCCTGTTATTATTGTTTCCTCCCTTACACCCAAAGGAGGGGAATTGGCAATGGAAGCACTTGAAGCAGGTGCCGTTGAAGTCTTATGCAAACCCGGAGCCGCATATACTGTAGGAGATATGTCCTTAGAATTAATAGATAAGATAAAAGCAGCGGCACGAGTGCGTGTGCAGAAAAAAGAAATAATCCCAAGTTCTGCGACTACTGCATATAAAAAATTATCTTTAACAAAAACAACGAATAAAGTTGTAGTGATAGGTGCTTCTACAGGAGGAACGGAAGCATTAGCCAAAGTTCTAAGGGTGCTTCCTCCTAATTCACCCGGAATTGCAATTGTTCAACACATGCCTGAACATTTTACTCGTTCTTTTGCTGACCGATTAAATGAACTATGTGACATTGAGGTAAAAGAAGCAAGTAATGGAGATTCAGTAATACCAGGACGGGCTTTGATTGCACCGGGGAACTATCACATGCTCTTAAAACGGTCAGGAGCCAATTACTATGTAGAGGTTAAATCGGGACCTTTAGTATCCAGACATCGCCCATCCGTTGATGTATTGTTCAAATCAGCAAGCCAATACGGCGGTAAAAATGTAGTCGGAGTAATTATGACGGGAATGGGAAAAGATGGGGCAGAGGGAATGAAGTTAATGCATGAACAAGGAGCAAAAACTATCGCTCAGGATGAATCAACCTGTGTCGTGTTTGGTATGCCGAAAGAGGCTATTGCATTAAATGCAGTGGATTATGTTTTGCCTTTAGATAAAATACCACAAAAAATTTTGGAACTTGCATCGGAATAAATAATTACTTTATGATATGCACGATTAACTATAGAAAGGAGGTGAAACAGAATAACCTGACTGATGTATAGGGAAGAACGGTGAAAGTCCGTCGCAGACGCGCTGCTGTAACCGGGGACGAAAATCACAAAAAGCCACTGTTATAACGGGAAGGCGTGATTAGTAGGATGAGCCGGAAGCCAGAAGACCAGCATGGGTCAGGAAGATTGACTGTAACAACTCGCGGAAAGGTTGTTGCGGGACGGCAATTTCCCCTCTGAAAAAGCCTACCTGCCTGCTTTTCCTCCCTTTAAGAAATGAAAAAACAAACCTTATTTAATTTTGTAACCAGAAGGAGGAAAATTATGTTTACCTATAACAGTATTAAATCTATTTTTATTTTCAGTTCATTTTTATTAGTATTAAATGTCGTTGCAGAGACAGTAATTCCTTTGCCCAATATACCTCAACCTGCGCCCGGTTCATACTTTGTTACCTCTGCTCCTCTTAATGATGGAACTTTCTTAATTTGGAATGGGAACCAGGTCTATAAACAGATTACTCCTAAAAATGATACCTATTCCTTAATTGCAGAAGGCTATCAAGGAGACCCTGCTTTTATTGCAATAAGTCCTGATGAAAAAAAAGCGATATTAGGACAAGGATATTTGGGAGATTTATATCTTCTTGACTTAACAAATCCCCAGAATTTCACACCAGCATCTATTATTGCAAATATCAGCCATTACTATGGCATTTACTTAACATCAGACCTGCTATTGCTTGATATTACAAAACCTGACTTCTCAGGTAGTGAAATCCATATTTTGCCCATAAACACAAAAAATGTAAGCACTACACAATTTGTTTTATCGAAACCTAAATCACCCAGTAAAGATATGGTGATTGACAAACCACCCTTTGCCTATTCTGCTACATTAGCAAAAGATGGCAATTGGGTATATATTACAGATGGAAATACCAGAGAAATACGGAAATTTTCAGTATCTTCGCTAATAAATGCATATAATACACATACAACCCTTAATTGGGAAACAGATGGAATTCTCATTGGAACATCTGGAATGTATTTTTCAGGAGGAGTTTCAGGAATTAGTGCCGATAATTTACTAATCATTGGTGGTTCTGAGGGATTTATGCTTCCGGGTGGAATACAGGAAGTAAATCCAACCACAGGTGAGATTGTTCGTGTTTGGGACCCTGCAAATAATCAGGGATATTATTCTGCATTTTATAACTCACACTCAGACACAATATTAGCAATAGTATATAACATGGGATATCTTATTGTTAGAACAGAACAAGAAGAATGTCCGAATTGTAATCCTGTTAGAAAGTCTATTTATCGTGCTGGTGAGGACATTTGTCTGGATATATTTGGCGAAACAATTCCCGAAGGTTCACAATTTACATGGAGCAAAATAAATGGTGATATAAGCACAAATCCCAGAATATCGGGAATACATTGTAAAAAACTATTAATCTATAATGCCCAACCCGAAGATACAGGAACATATATTTGCACTTACGGTAATGAAAAAGCTATTTATACAGTTCATATCATTGTTACAGAAGGTAGATTGCCTTTATATAGCCCTCTATTTCTTTTAACAACAATTGTCCTGATAAGTCTAATAACTATTTACAGGTTAAACAAAAGACCATTAATACAGTAATTTCTATCAATAATGTTTAAGAATATATAAAAGAGAGAACTTTATTAGTTCTCTCTTTTATTATAAATAAGTTGTCATCTGTAAATGTTTATAAAAATTTTGGTAAAATCTATATACTTCATTATTAAACTCTTTAATATCAAATGGAGACAATATCGTGAAAAGTTATGAAATTCGTGAGAGTTTTTTAGATTTTTTTAAGAACAGAGGTCATGTCATTGAAAAGAGCGACACATTAATTCCCAAAAATGACCCCACATTACTTTTTACAAGTGCAGGAATGGTTCAGTTTAAACCTTATTACACAGGGGAAGTTCCTGTTCCATATCGTAGGGCTTCAACCGTGCAAAAATGCTTAAGAGCAGGAGGGAAAGCCAATGATTTGGAAGAGGTAGGGAAGACTTCGCGTCATCTGACTTTTTTCGAAATGCTTGGTAATTTCTCTTTTGGCGATTATTTTAAAAGAGAGGCTATTCAGTGGGCATGGGAGTATTCAACACAAATAATGAAAATAAAGCCAGAAAAAATATGGGTCTCGGTCTATGAAGAAGATGATGAGGCTTTTAATATATGGAATAAAGAGATTGGAGTTCCTGAAAAAAGAATAGTTCGTTTAGGAGCAAAAGACAATTTTTGGGGTCCTGCAGGAGATTCTGGTGCTTGTGGACCTTGTTCAGAACTTCTCTTTGATAAAGGCGAGGAGATAGACCCACATGCGACCCCCGAAAATGACCCTCATGAGCGTTTTTTAGAATTTTGGAACTTGGTATTTCCACAATATGACCAGCAAGTAGATGGTACACGGTTACCATTGAAAAATCGGGGAATTGATACGGGAATGGGATTAGAGCGAATGTGTTTACTATTACAAAATAAGACAACTGTTTTTGATACCGATGTTTTATTTCCAATTATAGAGACTACACAAGAAATTTCGGGATGTTCATATCCAGAAAATCCCATTCCTTTTCGTGTTATCGCAGACCATATCCGTGCATTATCATTTATGACAGCTGATGGAATTTTACCAGCAAATGAGGGTAGGGGATATGTTTGGAGAAGAATATTAAGACGGGCTTCACGATTTGGTAGAGAAATCGGATTGGTCAAACCTTTCCTACATAAAATTTCAAAAGTTGTGATACAAAATATGGGAAAGTATTATCCAGAATTGATTGAAACACAGACACAAATTGAAAAAATTATACACCTTGAAGAAGAACGTTTTGGTAGTACTCTATCCCGGGGTATGGATATACTAAAAGAACTTTTCGAAGATATGAAAAGCAAAGGAGAAAAACTTATACCGGGTGATATCCTTTTCAAACTTCATGATACATATGGTTTTCCTCTTGATATAGTGAAAGATATGGCTGAAGAAAAAGGCTTTGAATTAGATGAAACAGGATATACAGAAGCAAAAGAGAAACAGAGAGAATCCACACGGAAAACTTGGGTGGGGAGTGGTCAACAAGAAATATCACCTGTATATCACCAGATTTTAGCCCAATACGGTGAAACGGAATTTATAGGTTATGAACAGAATACTGCAGTTTGTAAAATTGTAGCAATTGTAAAAGAAAATAACGCTGTAAATGTATTAAAAGAGGGAGAGAAAGGATGTATAATCCTTAATAAAACTCCTTTTTATGCAGAAAGTGGTGGACAAGTAGGCGATATAGGCACGCTGGCAGGATTGGATGGAAAAACCCTTGTTGAAGTCACCGATACCAAAAAGATATTAGATAAACTGTTTGTCCATTATGTAAAAGTAATCAACGGACAGTTAAAAATAGATGAAGATATTAATGCTATTATTGACTATAAAAGAAGGCTTACTATTCAAAATCATCATACGGCTACCCACTTGCTCCAATCGGCTCTTCGTGATATTTTGGGTGAACATGTTCATCAATGTGGCTCTCTGGTTTCTGAAGAGAGACTTCGTTTCGATTTTACTCATTTTGAGGCATTGGGTTACGACCGTATTCTGGATATTGAAAAATGGGTTAATGAAAAAATTAGGGAAGATTATAATGTTGATATCTTATACCTTCCCATAGATGAAGCTAAAAAATTAGGGGCTATGGCATTGTTTGGAGAAAAATACGGGGATATTGTCCGAGTAGTTAAAATTAATGGTATTAGTACTGAATTTTGTGGGGGATGTCATGTTTCCCGAACGGGTGTTATAGGCGGTTTTAAGATTTTATCGGAATCATCCGTCTCTGCTGGAGTTCGCAGAATCGAAGCAATATGTGGCGAACCTTTTATACAATGGATACAAAAAACAGAGCGAATGATTAAAGAAATTTCAGAAACAATAAATTCATCTCCTGAAGGACTTCAAGAACGAATATTGCAAATAATTGAAGAGAATAAAAAACTTTATAAAGAATTAGAAAAGTGGAAACGACAGGCATTATTAGGTGAAGGGAAAGATTTGTTAAAAAATGTTAAATCAGTTGATGGTGTTAATTTTATAACATTAACACTGGAAAATGAGGATATTAATCAAGCACGAACACTGGTAGACCATTTGAAAGACAAAATTAAATCTGGAATTATAGTGATTGGGATTAAATACGAAGATAAGGCTACTTTTTGTGTGGGAGTTACAAAAGATTTAATTAATAAATTTAGTTCTTCCGATATAGTTAACCAGTTAGCACAGATAGTAGGCGGAAAAGGTGGGGGTAGAAAAGATTTTGCACAGGCTGGTGGAAAGGATATTGAAAAATTTAATGAGGCAATAGAGCATGTACCCAATATTATTAAGATGTACAATAAAACAGGTAAAATCTAATTTTTTTATTATTCTGGGATTTTATCTGATCTTGGTTTCATATATATGTATGGGTGAGACCTATATTTGTGCACATAGGGGAGATGTGAAGAATGCCCCGGAAAATACTTTGCCCGCATTTCAATCTGCAGTAAAAAAAGGGGTACACATGATTGAATTTGATGTGCGAATGACGAAAGATGGACATTTAGTCATTATGCATGATGAAAAAGTCGATAGAACGACAAATGGTAAAGGCAAGGTGCAGGATTTCCTTAGTGAAGAGATATATAAATTGGATGCAGGAAAATGGTTTAGTGATTCATTTGCAGGGACAAAAATCCCATCTTTATATGAGGTAATAGATACTATTCCTTATGGCATTCTTTGTAATGTTCATGTATATGGAGATGAATTTGTCACAGAAGTGGTAGCAAAAACATTAAAAGAAACAGGACAAATGGGACGATGTTTTATTGCTTGTAATAATGAAAAGCAGGTAGAAGTATTGCGTGAAAAAGTTCCTGAAATGAAAATTTGTTTACTTCCTGAAAGATTAGAAAAAAGACGAGATTTCATAGAGAGAGGTATAAGATTAAAAGTTTCGTATGTGCAAATTAGTTTCACACAGGGATTGGATAACCTAAAAGAAGATATAGAATTAGCTCATCAAAATGGGATAAAAGTAAATTTTTTTAGTGCACAAGACCCGGAAACAATAAAAAAATTAGTAGAAGCAGGGGTTGATTATATATTAACAGATAATGTAGACCTATGTTTTGATGTGTTGAAGGAATATGGAACGAAACCATTAAACATAAATAATCAAGAGAAAAATACAGAAACACCCCAAGTTTTGTCTATGATGAATTATAAAAGATTTTAAATATAGGACAAATTTATCATGCCATACCCTTATTTTGACCGTTTTAAGATAAAATTTAAGCCTTTAAGTCAAAGGAAGGACAAAGTTTATATAGAAAAAGATGCTGTTTATCCGATCGATAAACCCAAAACTCAATTGAACGACCTATCAAAAAAGATTTTATCGCAGACAATCGAAAGATTGATTATTGCAAAAGAGAAAAATCGTTCTCGCATGCTTGTTTTTGGTGCTCATTCAATCAAAAACGGTTTATCACCAGTAATTATGTGGCTGATTGAAAATAAATGGATAACACATTTAGCCACAAATGGTGCAGGTATTATTCATGATTGGGAATTTAGTTATCAAGGACACAGTAGTGAAGATGTCAGAACAAATGTAAGTAGGGGAGAGTTCGGTATCTGGCAAGAGACCGGATTTTTTCTTAATTTATCATTAGTAGTTGGAGCCTTTGAAGGTAAAGGATATGGGGAATCTGTTGGCTCTTTTGTAGAAAACGAAGGGCTGTATATTCCTTCAAAAGAAGAATTATTAAATAAAATAAATGAAAATTTGGAAAATAATCCAGAACTTTGTTCGGCAATATGTGATTTACTTCAAAAAATCAACGAATTTTCTATTAAAAACGGCTTTTTATCGGTAAAACATCCTTATAAGAAGTTCGGTTTACAAGCATGTGCATTTCGTCAGCAAATTCCTTTTACAGCCCATCCAATGATTGGACATGACATAATTTATACACATCCTATGAATTGCTGTTCTGCAATTGGTAAAACTGCTCAAAGAGACTTTCTTACTTTTGCTAATTCTGTATCAAATTTAGAAGATGGCGTATATATGAGTATTGGTTCTGCAGTAATGTCTCCAATGGTGTTTGAAAAATCCTTATCTATGTCCCAAAATATCGCAATACAAAACGGCAAACCAATTTCTAATCATTTTATTGTTGTAGTGGACCTACAAGAATCAAAATGGGATTGGTCTCAGGGTGAACCACCGATGGACAGACCCGAATATTATCTCCGATTTAATAAATCCTTCGCCCGAATGGGGGGGACTTTTCATTATTTAACAATGGATAACCGTGATTTCCTACTCTATTTAGTTCAAGAATTAATGAAAATATAGGCGCAAAACATATTCTTCTACTTATTTTAAAAGGCAACCACTCTCCTTTTTGATATAACGACAAACTTTGAATTAAATAATATAACATAGAATATTAAATACATAATATATTTGTAATAAATAAATTACATCAATAAAATAACAATTATTATTATATGTTATAATGACAAAAACTACAAACATTAACGATTGTAAGGACAAAACAAATGAAAACATCATGATTTATAAGAAACATAATATATATTATCAGACATTAAATTAACCGTTTTTATTTCTGCATTTATTTTGATTCTATTCGAATTACTCTCCGGATTGTATATCTTCTAATCGGTCTTTGATTTTTTTAATTATTCTTTCCAAATTTTTTATAGCCGTTTTATACTGTATTTCTATTTCATTTTCTCTTTCTTTTATTCTTGCTTTTTCTTTTTCTAATTCTAACAAACATTCATAAGCAATTCTTAGAGCAAAAGTTTGTGTTCTTATGACCTGATAATACCTCGTTAATTCTTCCATTTTATTTTCGATTATTTTTATAATTTCATAGGTCTTCTCTTGATTTATATATATAGGAACCTCGACCTCTGTATTTGCTATTTTTACTTTTATCAAATCGCTTGTATTATTCATTTAAAAACTCGATTTCTAAACTTTTAACCATCTCTTCTATCTTATCAATTCTTTCAATAATTTCTTTACAAGAATCGAATAATATTTTGTTTTTTTCTTTATTTTTCTTCATTTCCTGGAGATTTGATTGCATTAAATTGATTTCGGATTTAGCCGACCATAATTTTTTTAAAATATCATTATATTTTTCTTCTAAATTGTCATAAGTATTTATAAATGAATCTATTACAAGTTCTAATTTGTTACAGAATTGATTAAACTCATGAATTGTTTCTTCCAATCCCATAAAATTACCTAATTTGAGCGTTAAATTTCTTTTGTAGGATAGTAATTATCTCATTCATTACAGAATCTATTTCAGTATCTGTAAGGGTTTTTTCGTTAGAGCAAAAAGTGAAGCCTAAAGCAATACTTTTCTTATCTTGAGGAACTTGTTCACCAGTATAAACATCAAACAATTCTATTTTTTGTAATATCCCCTCCCCTACTGACTTTAATGAGGAAAAAATATCTGCTACGGGAAGCGACCTATTAACAAGAATTGCTAAATCTCGCGAAGTAGAAGGGAATTCCGATATTGTTTTATATCCTTTTTTCTTAGTAATTATTTTTAATATTTTATTTAAATTAAGTTCGCTAATGTATGTATTCTCATTTATTTCTAATTCATGTGCAATTTTTGGGTTTATTTTTCCTACAATACCTAATTCCTCATTCTGGTTTGAAATTTTCATTGATTGACCGGGATGGAAAAGTGGAAAATCTAATTTCTCTATTCTATAAGATATAAATAATTTGTTAAGTATATCCTCGACAATACCTTTTAAATCAAAGAAATCGAACTGTCTTCTGTCATTGTAACACCATAATCGAGGATTTGCAGAGCCAGATAATAAAATTCCTAATTTTTGAGGTTCATCGGGTAGTAAATTTTGTTCCGTTGGGAAAAAAACAGGGCCTATTTCAAAAATAGAGATTGTGTCTTCTAAATGGTTTTTCTGAACAGTTGTTAAAAGGTTTGGAATAATGGATGTTCTCATTGTTGATAAGTTTTTTGATAACGGATTTTGTAAAACTACCATATTTAGGTAATTTTCAGGGAAATTTAGCTGTTGCATAATTTCAGGATTGGAAAATGTCCAGGAATAACATTCTGTTAGCCCTTTGTGAACAAGCAATGTTCTTATATCATTTATTTTTTTAAATGCTGTGTCAAAAACAGCACCCGATTGTCTAATTTTTG
>DAOSUS010000058.1 GCA_035378955.1 Candidatus Hydrogenedens sp.
ATACATTTATCCTATAAATAATTGTAAAGAAAATGAAATTTTAACACTACATTATAAAATCATAGATGCCCATAAAAAATATGAAAAAATAATGCAAGAGAAAAAAGAATGACAGGAAATAAATTGTTAGAGATAAAAATTGAAAAAGTTGTAAATGGGGGATATGGTTTAGGAAAGATAGATGGTTTGGTTCACCTCATTCCCTTTGCATTTCCCGGAGATGTTGTTTTGATAGCACCAATTCAAAAACAGAAGAACTTAGTTTGGGCAGAAATAAAAAGCATAATTAAAGAATCTCCATATAGAAAAGCAAAATTGTGTCCACAAATGGGAAATTGCGGAGCCTGTATGTGGGGAATGTTAGATTATCATAAACAAATCGAACTTAAAAAACAATTGATAGAAGAAAATATTGAGAGAAGTTTAAAAGGGAAAAAAGTAAATGTAGAAATAATCTATGACGAAAATAATCAATATCATTATAGAACACGGGTTATATACCATGGAGATGGGAAAAATTTGGGATTTTTTAAGTTTCATACAAAACAAATAGTTGATGTATCCCAATGTGTGATAACGAACAAGGAAATAGAAACAATAAGAAGAAAATTAACACAAAATAATATACATAAAGATATATGCATAACAATAAATCCAGATACAAATAAATATATGCTATATCCACCGTATATAAACAAATATATGTTTAATGACAGCAATAATCATCAAATAAAAATAATGGATAACTCTGAAGATTATTTCCTCTATGAGAATGTCCCTATTGTAAATGGATGCTTTTCACAAAATAGTCTTATACTTAATAAAATATTAAAAAATGAGGTCAAAAAGATTATAAAGAATGACCAAAAAATATTAGATCTATATTGTGGTAGTGGCAACTTTACAATAGATTTAGATAAGGAAAGATATGTTGTCGGAATAGATATAGACCCTATTGCTATAAAAAGAGCGAAAGAATTTACAACATTTAAATATCAAGTCGGCGATGAAAATGAGATGCGTAAATATTTAATGAATGAAAATTGGGACACGGTTTTACTTGACCCTCCAAGAACAGGAGCAAAAAAATTAATTCCTTATTTAAAAGAAGCGAAATCAAAAAAAATCGTATATATTTCTTGTGAGACTGTAAACATGTGTCGAGATATAAAAGAATTAAGTCAAAAGGGATGGACAATAGAAAAATTAATCGGTGTAGATATGTTCCCACATACCCCACATATCGAAAGCATAGTAATATTAAAAAGATAAAAATACCCCGCAGGTAATATATTCTATTGTGGGTTATTATTGTTCACAGCGGGATTTTTTAAAGAAATAAATATCTTGTCGTATTTATATGTAATTTGAATGTTTGGACATGCCGTTGCGAAATCTGTTTGTAAAAATTTATAGAGCGATGTTCCTGCAGGAATATCAAAACTCTTTTTTCTCTCTTCAGGTGGTATAGTTCGGATGGACTCATCAATTTCGAGAGTAACCCCAGCTTTTTGTGTTAATTCTCCAAGAATTTTGAGTAATCCTTCATCTTTATAAGATATAACCGTGTCAGAAAGTGGTGCCCTCATTTTTTGATTAAACTCCTGAGATAATTCCTCTCCCGGGATAACATTTTCATCCGGTTTTTGTGAAGATAAAATATCTTTTTGTAGTTTATTTTTTAAGGGATCTATATTGTCGTATTCAATGGATTTTATTAACCGTCTTGGCAACAATAAAAGTTCAGAATTTTCGCTAACTTGAACTTCTATTTTATCTGGAAGTTCACGAAGTACCTGAACGCCACTCATTTTTTTTCCCGACTTAAAATAAATAATATCCCCGGGGAGGACAACTTCACTTTCAGAAGGAGTTTGGTCTCCAGTATCTTTTTCTGTTGATGCTTGGGGGGGAGGAGAAGTATCGGAATTATTTTCTGGTTTGTCTTGTTGTCCATATAAGTATAAAGGAACAAATAGAACTACAAAAACAACAAAGATTACTTTTTTTACATTACTTCTCATATTAAAAGTCCTTATGTCAATTAATTAGTTAAATATATTTTATATTTAAGTTTTATTAATTGTCAACAGTGTTACATTTTTAATTTTCTGATGTATAATTTAAGTAAGAGGAAAATTTAAAGTATGTTGAAAATATTGATTATAAGCGATAGCATTTTAGCAGAGCCTATAGTGAGTGAATTAGAAGCATTAGGGCATGAAGTTACTCATTTAAATAACATCGATTATGCTAAAGAACATATATTCCATAATCATTATGACATTTTATTGTTGGATTATAAAGAAGCATTAAAATTATCAAATGAGGAAGTCTTTGAAATAAGATACTTTTCCCACATACCCTATGAATTGCCTATCTATGTATTAACAGAAAATGATAAAAACAAAATAAATATCGAAAAGAAAATCATTTACTCAGGAGTATTTCCCTATACCCACAGTTTAAATATGATAAATGAGTTTATAACTCATTTCCAACCTCTGAATACTTATGATTGATTAAAATGTATATCCAACCCCAAAACCTAAAAGATTAGTTCCTTCATTATCATCTTTTATATTTGCATTAGATATATGACCAAATCGTAATAACATATCCCAATTAGGACAAAATTGATAACCAATACCAATGGCTGAATAGAAATTAATATTGGAATCATTTCCTTCAAATTTATTTTCATTCAGACAAACAACTTCATGTAATTCCGTAAAAAATCCTTTTTCCTGATTCTTCTTAAAATAAATTCTTAAAGCACCACCGGCTCCAAATCCTATTATGTCTTCTATATTTCCTTCCTGTATATAACCAAAAACGGGCAAAAGCCTTAAAGATAAGGTTGTTCGAGGTGAAAGTTCCTTCTCAATATCAACAGTGGAAGAAATTAAAACACCATCTGCATCATTACTATCATGGGCTATTCTAAAAGAAGAACCCATTTCTAATCTAAGTTTTAAATTGCAGTTCTTTGCCTCACATGTTTCATCGGAGAATACATACAGAGAAAAAGAACAAATAAAGATTAAAGTAATAAAAAAAATCAGTTGTAAAGAAATAATTTTTTGCATAGCATTACCTTTCTTTGTTTCTTTTTTATAAATATTTTGTAAATAATATAACAAAATTAATACTTATGTCAATAATTATTTGATTAAGAAAACCAATTTTTTAATATTTCGGCAAGGCGTGAAGGCTTTTCTTGAGGAAAAAAATGACCAACTTCTGGAATTTTCAATAAATAAGCGTTCTTCATTTGTTTTAATTGATAATTACTTAAAGGCAACAGTTCACTATTTTTACCGTAAATTAAAAGAACGGGTGTATTTATTTTTTTTAATCGTTCAAACCATCCAGAAGGATTACCATACAAATATTGATATGATTCTATTTCTGGGCTACATTTTAAATAATATTCACAACTCTTACTATTTATAAATCCATGTTTTTTATATATATTCCAAGCCTCATTATCCCAATTCTTATAGGGCTGTTTTTTTCGTAATATTGCTTCAATTTGTTCTTCGGATTCAAAATATCCGCGTCTTTTTCGGGCAATTTCTGACATTTTCATTTTACGAAAATCAAAATTTTCTGGACCTAAAATAGGTTCTATTAAAGCAATTCTTTTCCATAAAATGTATTTTTGGGTCTTAACAACAGCCTGTGATAAACATGCGGAACCAAATGAATGTCCAACACCAAATATACAATCGGAATTTGTCAACTCTCTTATATATTTAATTACAGCAATTAAATCAGATAGATGTTCATTCCAATCATACCATTCCAATTCTAACGGTTTCGATGAGTCTCCATGACCTCTGGCATCAAAAGCGAAGCAATGATACTTTTCCCTTAAAGGTGTAATGACGCTATGCCACAATTTTCCCAGCCCACCCGTGAAATGGCAAAAAATTATAGGCAGTCCTTTGCCACCAAAGTCATATATAGATAGTCTTATAGAAGAATTAATGGGTAAAAAAAATTGTTTCATAAGATAAAAATTTTCATTGTGAATAAATTTTTTTATATTATAAAAAACTAAAACAAAAGAAGGATAGTTATATGAGTAATAACAAAATTACACGCAGATTTTTTATCGGTAGTGGGTTAGTTGGAACATTTACACTTCTAAATGCAGAAAGGGTATGGGCAAAAAAAGAAGAGCCAAAAATAAATGTAGGTATGCAAAAATCAGAAACAGTTAAGGAAGATTCTTATACATTAAAGATTTCGGGAAATCCGAAATCTATACAATTATTGCAAGTAACGGATATACATTTTAATCCATATCGTAGAGATAAAAAGGTAGATGAAACAACAAGAGATATTATTAAAAAATTATTGGACCTCACACAACCCCATTTATTAGCAGTTACCGGTGATGTATGGAATGAAAATGCTTTTGGGAGAGGCTTGATGTATTTAGAACAAGCGGCAGAATTTATTGCTTCTTTAAACATTCCTTGGCTTTACACATGGGGAAATCATGATATGTTATCGGACTATGCAAAAGGACATGATATTTTAGCCACAACTAAAAACTCTATGTATCGAGGTGGAATTAACGAAGGAAACTACCATGTGATAATTGAAAACGAATCCAGTCAAAAATTATGGAGGATTGTATGTTTGAATAGCAATAGATACGGATTAATGAACGAGCAAAGGCAATGGATTGACCAATGGTGCACCAAAAATACAGAACTTATACCGACATTTATGGCTTGTCATATTCCAATTTATCAATACCATACTATATGGGAAAATAAAATAGCCTCAGGCGTAAAATTCGAAAATGTCTGTTATGAAAAAGAACAGGGTGAATCATTAGCTTTTCTAAAGAAAATTCCTGGACTTAAAGCATGTATTTGTGGGCATGACCATGTAAATGATTATTCGGGCGTTATTGAAGATGTTGATTTAATCTATGGACGCGCAACAGGAAAAGGGGGATATGGCTCCGATAGCGTTCCTAAAGGCGGTAAACTTTATTCTCTATATCCATCTACTGGTGAATATGATTGGGTATCCATTACACCAAACAATAAAAGATGGCACCCTGTAAAAGGGACACAAATAGAAAAAATAGAAGAACTTCCCTGGCAAGACGAACTCGAGAAAGAGTAGAAACTACTTTATTGAATTATCCCCGTTATATGGATTATGAATGACAATAACAGGATGAGCTACTATCCCTTTTTCTGTTTCGCGAATAAGAAATTCTACATCTTGACCTATATACAAATCCTGATAATTATGATTAGATAGCGCAGAGAAATGGAAAAAAACATTATTGGGAAAATCAGGAGATGAAATAAATCCATATCCTTCTTTCAAAGAATGAATTTTCCCTTTAATATATGACTTCACATAATTGTTTTGGGGTTCTTCTTTTAATTCAAAAAATAGACTTAATATTTCAGGGTCATCTTTCTGCAAACCTTCTTCAATTAACAAGTGCATTTTCAAAGGATAGGTGGAGATATTTAAAAGTTCTGTTGATGTTAATGTAGATTGTTCCATTCCGGTTTCATCGGTATATTTAAAATCCCATCCTAAAATCATAACTTTTGCACCTGCTGATTGTGCTTTCTTTACAAGTGGAATAAAATCAGCATCTCCTGTAATTAAGACAAGTATATCCAATTCTTTATGAATAACAGATTCATAGGCTTCTAATGCAAACCATACATCAATACCTGTCTCATGTCGCTTATCACTTTTTGTTTTAATAGGCAAATAGTGCGTAACTATACCTTCACTCATTAAAATATCCTCGAAAACACGCTCTGAATAAAGTCTTCCTTCAAGTTCGGCATCTTTAGCCGATAATCTACCCCTAAAGAAATGAGCGGTTACAATATGTACATAGCGTCTATTCGTATTTTCAAATTCTGCAACTCTATTGCGAATAAATTCATGCAATCCACCAATAGACATTCTCTTTCGAGGTGGATGAACATATCTATAGTAGGTGCTTACATGAAAAAAGAAATTACCGTCGTAAAAAATGCCAATTTTTTTGATATTTTTGTTTTCCATAATATTATTTTATGTTTTTATTTATTGTGTTTATATATAACCTCTCGTATTGAGGTATTATTTTATCAACACTAAAATATTTTCTTACTCTTTCTATACTTCTTTTACCAATATCTTTCTTTAATTTCTTGTCAAATAACACTTGAATTGCCCAATCTGCCATAGTTTCAATATCACCTACTTCACATAAAAAGCCTGTTTCTCCATCTACGATTAATTCTTGTATTCCACCACTTTTAGTAGCAATAACTGGAACTCCCGACGCCATGGCTTCTAATGCAACCATTCCAAAACTTTCATGTTCACTGGGTTGTATTACCAGATCGGCATGAGGTAAAAGCTCCTCAATATTGTGATAATTTCCTATATATTTTACCTTATTTAATATCCCTAATTGTCTTGCAACTCCAACAGAGGAAACTTTTTCAGGTCCCTCTCCAACCATGATTAATTGGGCATCCATCTTGTCAGAAATTTTTTTGAAAACACGAATTACATCCGTAACCCTTTTTACAGCTCTAAAATTGGATATATGCATAATAACTTTTTTATCTTTTTCAATAAAGGGAATACGAGCCTTATTCTTTATAGTAAAACGCGATAGGTCTATAAAGTTATAGATAGTATGAATAGGTTTTGATAAATGAAATTCCCGTTCTGTTTCGTGTTTTAACCAATTAGATACTGCTGTTATTGCACAACTATGTTCCATTGCATATTTTGTTATTCTGTATAATGATGGGTCTGCACCTACAATAGTAATATCCGTTCCATGAAGAGTCGTTATAAGACAAAATTTTAATTCCTGGGGGAGCATTTCTTTTGCAAGTAAGGCAATACTTGCATGAGGTATTGCGTAATGTGCATGCCATAACTGAATGTTATGTTCTTCTACAACTTCGGCAATTCGTGACGCCATAGCCAGATAATAAGGAGGTTGATTTAAAACAGGATAATTTACAGGTTCTACAATATGACAGAAAACATTCTCAAGATTATCCCTTAGTCGAAAGGGAATATTGTCTACAACAAAGTGAACCTCATGTCCTCGTGAAGCAAGTGCTAAACCCAGTTCCGTTGCTACAATACCACTTCCACCCGTTGAAGTATGACAACTAATACCAATCTTTAATTTTTCTTTGTTAATTTTCATATTAAATAATTATTTTAAGTGATGATAAATTTATAGGTTCTATAGTATAAATTGTTTCTGCAAAAGATACATTAATTTTACTACCCCAATATGCACATCGGTCACGAATACTATTCCAGAACCTTTCTGAAGAAATAAAAGTTTGATTTCCCTTATATTCTGGATTAAAAAATTGTGAACGATGAGCCTTTAAGGCATCTATCTTTATATCATAATATTCTGAAATGTCAATTATGAAATCAGGGGATTTTACTTCGTAATATGGGTAATAAAATAGTAATGTCGGACAACGATAAGGTTCATGTTCTGTTTGTATTTTAAACAAACCAGAGAAATAATTGGCTTCTTTTATTAAAAAATGCGCATGGTGATGGTCAGGATGTTTATCCTCTCTCATAGTGGCAAAGATAATTTTAGGACGATATTTCCTGATAGCATAAATTACAGACAGTCTTTGTTCCGGAGTGTTTTGAATCTTTGAATCTTTTAAGCATAAATTATCTCTAATAGATATCCCAATTATTTTTCCAGCTTCTTCTGCCTCTTTTTTCCTCTCTTCAACAGTTCCCCGCGACCCCATTTCTCCTTGTGTTAAGTCAACAATACCTACTTTCAAACCTTTCCGAACACATTTTGATAAAATTCCAGCAATTCCCAATTCAACATCATCAGGGTGAGCACCAAATGCTAAAATGTCTAATTCATTCATAACTCCACGATACCTATATCAAAATTTGTAATATCTATTTTATTCATTATCATTTTTGTAAAGTCATAATTGTATTCAGGTATAAAAGAAAAAGGAGAAAAAAATCGTTCCTGTTCCAGACCATTCGGGAAAATTGTGTTCAATATATAATAAAGATGTTTTTGAAATATTTCATTTTTATTTCTCTGGGATTTGATAAAATTTTCAATCAATTTTTGTGCCTCGATTTCTATTTTTGATAGATATATTTTATGATAATTATCTAAAGAATTGTCGTTAAATATTGCAGATAAATCATCAAAAAATAAACTTGCATTATTTATAAACTTATTTTTCGCTTGTTCTATTTCTTCATTTTGACTGTCAGGTATAAAGTAATAATTCCTTCCCTTTATTTTATCGTAGGTTTGAGGTAAATTATGTATGTCTATATTTAGCTCAGAAAGCCACTTTTTTATTTTTATAGGCAACAATATAAACCTGCTACGAGGATATACAATAGGCATTGGCAATTTAAAGAATTTAAACAAATCTTTCAATTGAGCCCAGTATGCAACTTCAGCAGGTCCACCTATATACACAACACAGGGAAAAATCATTTGTTGATAAATACATCTTAGTAAAAGATTGGGAGAAAATCGTTCTGGTTCATAATGTAATATATGTTTTATCTCAGAAGCTGTATATTCCTTTTTAGATATTTCAGAATAAAAAATACCATTCTGGAATGTAATTTTACTTCTATAATCATTTTCTTCAAGAAAAAAGAAGGCATTATCAGGGAGCTTATGCACCTGAGGTTTGTATCCCATTTCTTTTAAAAGATTTGTTGCTTTCTTAAAATTATCAAATAATAAGGAATGATTATCAATAGATATTTCGATAAGTTCCTGTAATATCTTGAAATCTTTTGTTTTGTGAGGTTCAAACCAACAAAGGTTTTCTTCTTTAAATATTTGTTTAAGAATACTTACAGTCCAATCCGAAAGAGTATCGCATGAAGATAATGAATTTAAAAGAAAATCTTGCCATTGATAAATAAACTCTGACCCTTTAACATGCCTGAAAATTTCAGGTATTTGTTTTTGAAAATAATTTTTATCCAATTTTAATTTATATAAAGGTTTTCCCTTCTCAGAATTATCGGGGTTAAACTTAAAAGGAAATATTTCATAATTATAAGTTAAAAAATTCGTAGAACATACTTCCTCCCAGTCATGGTCCCATGAATGAACCCAAAAAACGGGCTTTATTTTCTTCCCATATTTGTTATATAACGATAAAGATAATTTTATAGAAGTAACTATCTTATAAATAGTATATAAAGGTCCAGTGAAAATAGCCGGCTGTTGTCCTGTAATAATTACAGGAGATAAGTTGTTGCTTTTTTCTATTGAGATATAACTATTAATGAACTCATGAATTTTTTCTATTCCATCAGCAGGTAACCAAGGGAAAAATGGTCTTAACTCATTTTTTGATAATAAAAAATCACGAAACAGATTATTCATTCTTTTCCCCAATAATTATAAGTCTTGGACTTTCTTCTGTATACGGTTCTCCATTATAATCGCCATATATCTTTTGGATAGATAAACTTTGTGATGAAAATATGCTGGATATCTCATCAAGACTATATACCTTAACCTTTTCTATATATGATTTTATCAATTGAGTATTTAAATAAATGAACACTTCTTTTTTAAGTTCATTTTTGTTTTTATTATAATAACGCTTTTCTTTTATTATATAGGATTGATATATCTTTTCTGTTTCCATATTTGTTATTTTTTCAACCTGTGCGGGATTTAGATAATCGAAAAAAAATGTCCCTTTATTTTTCAGAACAAAAGAAACCTGTTCTATTTGCCGAATATTCTCTTTATCTTCATCAAAATATCCAAAACTTGTAAAAAAATTCAAAACTATATCGAAACTTTCTTCAGAAAAAGGCAAATATCGGACATCCCCTCTAACAAGTGATATTTTAATGGGTAAAAAATTCTGTGCTTTTTTTAATAGGTATAAGGATAAATCAAATCCTACTAAAAAGGATACTTTGGGATACAAAAAAAATAAATGCCTACCATAACCACAACATAAGTCTAATATTTTTTGATTATACTGAAAGTTTAATTTGGAAAGAACAAACTCTACTTGTTGCTGGGCTTCTTTTTCATCTCTATGTTGATAAACAATAGGGTACCATTCCTCAAAGGCATTTGTATACCATTCTTGATTATTCATAAAGGTATATTAAATAACATGCACTTTAATAAGGTTTGTTGGGCAAGCCACAGATAAAGGATAACCTGCGACAATTATTACCATATCACCTCGTTTCACCAATTTTTTCGTTATTAGAGTTTTTTCTACAGCAAGAAGCATATCCTCAATAGATTGGACTTCAGGAAGTTTTATAGCCTGAACACCCCAGAAAAGGGAACATTGTCTCGCTACATTATCATTAGGAGTTAACGCATATATAGGAACTTTAGGGCGGGAATTGGAAATAGCCATAGCGGAATAACCTGAATAGGTAAAACAGGCAATAGCCTTTGTATTCAGTGTCATCACCAATTGTTTTACTGCTTTACCGGATGCTATAGCAGTGTCTTCAATCTTGCTGTGAAATTTTTTATTATCTTGTTTCAAAGATGTCGATTTACACATCTCATCTAAAGGACACTCAAAATAACTCTGGTCTTTCTCTACACAACGGATAATTTTATCCATAACTTCAACAGTCGATATGGGATTTTTACCCGTTGCTGTTTCTGCAGACAACATAACGGCATCGGTTCCATCAAGAACTGCATTAGCCACATCCGACATTTCAGCACGAGTGGGTATAGGATGTTCTGTCATTGATTCAAGCATTTGTGTCGCTGTAATAACAGGAATTCCAGCAATATTACATTTGCGTATAATTCTTTTTTGAACCATGGGGACTTCCTCTAATGTTGTCTCCACTGCAAGGTCTCCTCGAGCAATTAACAAAGCATCCGATACCTCTATAATACGGTCAATACATTGTAATGCTTCAGGTCGTTCTATTTTTGCAATAACTTTAGCAGTGCAATTTTTATCCTGTAATCTCTTTTTTACTTGAATAACATCTTCGGGTGTTCGAACAAAAGATAAAGCAAAATAATCAGCACCTAAACTAATTCCAAAATCAAGGTCGTCCCAATCCTTCTCCGTTAATGATGGAAGTTTAATGGGAATTTCAGGTAAATTCATTCCTTTTCTTTCACCCAAAATACCCCCTCTTATAATTTCACATTCAACTTCCGGAGGATGAGAATTAATTACTTTAAGTTCCAAAGTTCCATCGGCTAAAAGTATTCTATTCCCTGGTTTTACCTCTTCCGGTAAATGGGAATAGTCCGTAGAGATAATTTTATTATTCCCTATAACCTGTTCTGATGTAATAATTATATGCTCACCACGAATTAATTCGATAGGTTTATGATTTTCCAACAACCCTGTTCGAATTTTAGGCCCTTGCAAATCAAATAAAATGGCGATATCTTTTCCTAATTCTTTACAGACAGAACGAATTTTTTTATACATTTCCTTATGATAGTCATGTGTCCCATGAGAAAGATTTAGTCTTGCTACATCCATCCCCGCATTGATAAGGGCTTTAATGATAGTTTCATCATTTGTAGCTGGACCCATCGTGCAAACAATTTTAGTTCCACGCATAAAAAATCCTTTATTTTATAGATTTAATTAAAGAAAGGTTAAAATATTTATGGTCTCACTATGACCAGTCTTCAAATGCGTTGTAAATAGCTTGGATGGATTTATTCAAATCAGATTCATCTACACCGATTAAGATATTCATTTCAGAAGAACCCTGGTCAATAACACGGATATTCACCTGTGCTTGTGCAAGTGCAGAACATAATCTTGCAGCAACTCCAATATGATGGTTCATGCCCAAACCCACAGTAGCAATCATTGCAAGACCCTTTGTAATACTAACATCATCCGTATTACATCTTTTCTTAATTGCATCTACGATTAATTGCCCCTTGTTTCCCAATTCATTATTACGGATAATTACAGACATTGTGTCAATACCTGTTGGCATATGTTCCCAACGAACATCAAACTCATCAAGGACTGATAAAACTTTCAAACCAAAACCTCTTTCTTTATTCATAAAGGTCTTTTCAATATTAATCATACTAAACCCGCCCAAACCAGCAATTCCACACACAGGACCTTTGGGTAGTCTGCTTTTAACAATCATCGTGCCTGGATTATCAGGTTCATGTGTATTTTTAATATGTATGGGTGTGCCTGTTTCAAGAACAGGAAATATAGATTTATCATGTAAAACCGTTGCACCCATATAGGATAGTTCCCTTAATTCCTGATAGGTTATTTCCTCTATTCTTTTTGCATTAGGAACAATTTTAGGGTCAGCCATACGGAAACCATTAACATCCGTCCAATTTTCATATAGAATAGACTTACTTGCTCGGGCAACAATAGCACCTGTAATATCACTACCCCCTCTTGGAAATGTCTTTATACTACCATCAGGCATTGAACCGTAGAAGCCAGGAACGACAAAAAGCCCCGACCCTTGCAATTGTTCACCCAGAATATCGTATGTTTTTGTATCCAAAAAACCCGATTCGGTAAAGAAAATAGATTTTGCAGGTTCTACAAATGTTGCACCCAAATATTCCGCAATAATTTTTCCGTTTAGATATTCTCCTCTTGAGGCCATATAATCAGGTGTATCAAAGATACCTGCATTTCGGGCTATCTCATCTATTTCTTTATTTATATCAATGTTTAAAGAAAGTTCCGATACAATTGTATTAAACCGTTCTCTAATAATCTTTTCAGGTTCGGATGCATCCAAACCTTCATGGGCAATTTTATACCATAGATATAAGAGGTCTGTAATCTTTTTGTCATTAGGGTTTCTTTTCCCGGGAGCAGAAGGAACAATATATCTACGATTATTTGATGAAAGTATTATTTCTTTCACTTTTTTTATACAATTTGCATCTGCAAGTGATGTTCCACCAAATTTACATGTAATTGCACCCATAGTAATTCCTTTTTGTTTTTGTTAGTTATTATTACAATTAGGGAATTATATCACTAAAAATTCGTCTTAAATCGTTCCAACTCACCAACAGCAGAAGTAATATAATTATAACAAATCCCATTTGTTGAATTCGTTCTTGTATTTTAGGACTAAGCGGCCTTTTCATTAAAGATTCAATAGTCAATATAAAAACAAGACTACCGTCAAGTATTGGTATAGGTAGTAGATTCACAACAGCAAGATTTACACTTACCAGAGCCATTAAACCTAACAACCAATCTATCCCCATATTCGCCGCTTTTGATGTAGCATCAAAAATCATTATGGGTCCACCCAAAACTTTAGGACTAACCCTACCTACAATTAAACCCTTTAAAACAAGTATTGTCTGTCTTAAATCGTCATAACCTCTCTTAAATGCTTCGGGTATCCATTGCGAAACAGGATAGTTTACCTTTACTAATTTTTCTCCTAAGGCTACTCCTATCGCTTGCACAGGGTCTAATGTAACCTTTAAATTTAATGTGGAGGATTTTTCAAGAAGCCCGAATAAAACCGGTGGACGATATACATCTAATTCAATAGTTTCTCCTGCATGTTCTCTTTCAAATTGATGAAGTTTTTCAATGGTAAAATATTCTCCATTAATCCTTCTGATAACATCTTTTCTTCGCAAACCAGTCTTTTTTTGAATTTCCGATTCTATATCTACAACAATTAACCCTTTTTTATCTTCTTTGGAATTCGATGCTTCTACCAAACTAATTCCGCGTAATCTCCCAACTGTGGCGGGAACAACCTGTAAATTTTGTTTTTCTCCATTCCTTATAATCACAAGGGAAATAGGATGATTGGGTGGGGCTTTTTCTGTTAATTCTACAAAAGTTGTTCGGTCAACAGGAATTCCATTTGCAGAAAATATTATGTCTCCTTCTTTCAATCCAGCCTTTTCTGCAGGCATACCTTTGATAATTTCTTTTAATAAAGCAGAATAAAAAGGACCTACGCCATAACGAGGAAGTTCACTCCCTTCAATAATCTCCGGTTTTATAAAAGAAATATATTTTTTTATTGTCCCATCCGAATATTCCCTTTCAATAACTACTTTATGTTCTTCCGAAGAACCACCTAATGTAGCATTAACAAACAAATCACTAAATTTTCTTACGGTATTTCCATTAATAGATAAGATACGGTCTCCTGTTTTCCAACCTATTTCATCGGGATTTTCTGTATAGTCTTTTCTGTCATTTTTTGTTTCATCATATATAAAAAGTGGGGCATGAGATGCAGGACTATTTTCCTCAACCTTCCCTATTTTTGAATTAACTTCCATTTCAGGCATTAAAGTTCCTTTAGAAATAAGGATGATATAAATAATAATAGCAAGAACAAAATTCATGAAAGGTCCACTAATAATAACAATATATCTTTGCCAAAGAGGACGGAACTTAAACCAGCGTTCTTGTGGGACATGTCCATAAGTCTCTTCTCTTTCTTTTTCATCTAAAGGGACATCTTCCTGCCCTGCCATTTTTACATACCCACCTATAGGCAAAGCTCCAACACAATAATCTGTTTCTCCTATCTTAATACCGAATAATCGTGGAGGCATGCCAATACTGAACTGGTCTACATAAATATTGCAAAGTTTGGCGGATACAAAATGGCCTAATTCGTGGACGAAGATTAAAATACTTAATACAATGATAAATACAAATATACTGAATAGCATTACATTATCCTATCTTTATGTTAAATTTTTAATTATTTCATTAGATTTTTTTCTTACTTCTTGGTCAATGCTTAATATTGTCTCTAAATTATAATCATTAAAGTTCGTATATGAATTTTCTTCAAGTGTTTTTGCAACAATCCGATATATATCAGTAAAACGAATTTTCCCTTCACAAAAAGCCTGAACCGCTACTTCATTAGATGCATTTAATATAGTAGGTTGCAAGCCTCCTTTTTGGGCAACAGCTCTTGCTAATTTTAAACAAGGGAATTTTCTTTCATCTGGGTAATCGAAACTCAAGTTAGACAATTCCTTAATATTGATTCTTTTTAACGGCTTTAATGCCCTTTCTGGATATGTAAATGAAAATAAAATGGGTAATTTCATATCCGTAGGTCCCAGATGTGCAAGCATATTACCATCTGAAAATTCTACAAGTCCATGAATAATACTTTGTGGATGTATTACAACATCAATTTTATCTTCTCCCAATCCAAACAACCACATGGCTTCAATAATTTCCAAACCCTTATTCATTAATGTAGCAGAATCAACGCTAATTTTTTTACCCATATTCCAAGTAGGATGTTTTATCGCTTCCTGCGGGGTTACTTCCTCAAGTTCCTTCACAGACTTATTGTAAAAAGGTCCTCCCGATGCCGTTAAATAAATCTTTTCAATTGTATTTATATCCTGTCCTATCAGACATTGGAATATGGCACTATGTTCGCTATCTACCGGAATGAGTTTTACAGAATAACTATTTGCTTTCTGAGTTATTAAATGTCCTGCCATTACTAAAGGTTCTTTATTGGCAAGAGCAAGATCATTTTTACTTTCTATGGCTGTTAATAACGGTTCTAAACCCACAGCCCCTACAATAGCACATAAAACAATATCCACTTTAATAGAGGAAATTTGTTTTAATCCTTCTAATCCCGAATATATCGTTATATTATTAAATTCATGTTGAAGTTCGTGAATGTGCTTTGTATCAAATACAGATATAAATTGCGGTTTAAACTCTCTTATATGTTTCTTTAACAAATCAATATTAGAATATGCAGATAGCCCTACAACCTGAAAGTATTCCGGAAAAGAACGGATAACCTCTAATGCACTACGACCAATAGAACCCGTAGAACCTAATATAGTTATTTTTTTTTGTTTTATTGGATGCGATTGCATAAATAAAATATATTAAACTATAGAAATGATATTTTTAAATTTTGTATTAATTCTTTCTTTAAGTATGCTTCGAACCTCTTTGGAAGAAGAACATTTCAATATCTTTTCAGAAAACTCTGTCGCTTCTGTATATGTAATTTTAGTTATTAATGCCCTAATTTGCGGAATGGATACACTTGACATACTTAAACTATTTAAGCCTAAACCAATGAGTAACTCTGTAAACAATGGGTCGCTTGCCATTTCTCCACAAATGCTGCAAGCTATATTGGCTTTTATAGCAGATGAAACGGTCATTTTTAACATACGAAGTATAGATGGATGTGCAGGGTCATAAAGATGAGCAATGTTTTCGTTGTTCCTATCAACAGCCAATGAATATTGTATCAAGTCATTTGTTCCAATACTAAAGAAGTTACATTCTTTGGCTAATTCATCTGCAATTAAAACAGCTGCAGGAATTTCTATCATAATCCCAATTTCAGGTTCTTTATTAAAAGGGATTTGTTCTGATGTCAGTTCATCTTTTACCTCTTGTAAGATTTTTTTAACATCACGAAGTTCTTCAATACTACTTATCATGGGAAACATAATCTTTATGTTTCCATTCGCTGCGGCACGCAACATAGCTCGAAGTTGTATTTTGAAAAAATCTTTATGAGCAAGACAAAAACGAACTGCTCTACATCCTAACTGCGGGTTTTGTTCCTTAATGAAATTTGTATAACTTGCTAATTTATCGCCTCCGATATCAATAGTTCTTAATATAACAGGTAAAGGATTTAATGTTTTAGCAACATATAAATATTCTTTATATTGTTCTTCTTCTGTAGGTGGTTCTGTTTTATTCAAGAATAAATACTCTGTCCTATATAATCCTATACCTGCTGATAAATGTTTTACATTATCATCTACTTCGTTTGGAAGTTCAATATTGGCAAGAACAGATATTCTTCTACCGTCTTCTGTTTGGGAAGGATGAGATATTATCCTTTTTTCATATTGTAAAAATCGTCTGGATAATTGGATTTTTTTCTGTCGCAATTTAAGAATAGTATCCGAGGTAGGATTAATATATAGTATCCCTGAAATAGCATCAACGGCTGCCCCTTTTATAACAGCAGTATAACTATTAAATAGATTGCTTACTCCAACAATAGTAGGTATTTTCATTGACCTTGCTAATATGGCTACATGGGAAGTAGTGCTACCTCTTTCAAGAACTATAGCACGAATTTTTTCAGGATGTAAACGAGCGGTTTCTGAGGGAGGTAAATCCACAGATAAAAGAATGCAGGGCTTTTTTATGTTATCAAGGTCAGGCCGTTTCTGCTCTAAAAGATTTCGAATAATACGGTCAATAACATCAATAACATCTGCAGTCCGTTCCTCAATAAACGAGTTACCCGTAGATTTTATATCTTTCGAGTATTTTTGGGCGATGTCATACAAAACAGATTCTGCATTCAGCAACTCCTCGTGAATTCGCCTTTTCAATTCAACCAATATTGTCTCGTCTTCAAGAAGCATTAAATGTGCATCGAAAATACCTGCTTGTTTCTTACCAAAATTCTCAAGTGTTTTCTGGTATAGGAGTGTTAATTCCTTTTTGGTTATGTCTATAGCAGATTGAACTCTCTTATATTCATCTCTGGGATTTTTTATCTTAAAGCGGGGGACATTTATAGTTCCGGGGTCATATACAAGTGCTTCGCCCCAAACAATTCCGGGTGATACAGGTATTCCATGATAAACCTTTTCCATTTATTCTTCTCCGAACCCACTTTCAAATATCTCTTCCAATTCTTTTAAGGCGGGCTGTGCATCTTTCCCTTCTGCAATGGCTATAATTTCTGCATCTTTTGGGGCGCCTAAACTTAATATTTGCAGGACACTTTTGGCGTTTCGACGATTTCCATTATAAACAAGATAAATATGGGCATCATATTTCTGCATAGCACGCACAATCATAGCCGCAGGGCGTGCATGAACACCTAAAGAATTAACGACTTTAATTATTTTCTCTGTTCGATTGTTATTCATATCAGATTATAACGATTTAATATTTACCTTTATATTTATTTCAACATTAGAACCTGGGTAATATACATTTTTCCAACAAGGAATTAATACATTTCCTTGATATACTCTTTCCTGACCATTTTCCGATTGACTTACGGTTTCTATCGGAAAATTAAAAATCCTTGCTTCTTTATCAAAAAGAAACTCTATTTCCAAACCTTGCCATTCATCTCTAATAGATATATGGCTTAACCCTATTTCATCTCCTATATCCCCCAACTTACGCACAGAGAGAATTTTATCTCTGGAATAAAGAAAACGGTCATCAGCGGAACCTGTTAGGAGATTAAAACACCACTCTGACCCAAAATATCCTTCAAATTCTCCCGTAGAATTATTAATAATGCTATATTTTACCTCAAATGAAACCTCTTTTTCATTTTTGGAGGAAGAAAGAGCAAATACTTTTATAACATCAACATTCCATTTCAAATCACTTATAGAAACAATTCCTTTACCTGTAAAGGAAATCTTTGAACCATTACATTGATGCTCATAATTATCTTTACATAATGACCACCAATCAACATAATTGTTTTTTCTCAAATCTTCAATAGATATATTTAAAGGCAAAAAATGGTCCCTC
>DAOSUS010000059.1 GCA_035378955.1 Candidatus Hydrogenedens sp.
AAATAGTCCCTACAGTTTTCATTTCACCAAAAGTTATGTAAGCACAGAACAGCGAATCCAAACCAGCAAACACCCTTAATACCATATTATCATGTTCCGGTGTAATTGCACCACCCAAATCATTACGGATACGGGCAAGGTTCTGTGCCCATGCATTGGCAACCACTGTATGGGATATCCCACCAACAGCACTGAAATCAATATTCGAGTCTTTTAAACAGCGTTCTAAAAGGGCAAATTCATAGCTATCCAGCATACCATTTCCCTTAATATATAGGGTTTCAGGGTCAACATCCTCATCGTTCATCAATTGCTGGACTAATGGGAATAAATCACCATTAATATCTAATTTGTCTTCATCAAAAGAAACCGCAAAGTTAATAAATGGAAGATAAGGTTTGGTTAAGACGGATAGATATTTTTGAACTTGCTCAAAATTATCCTCTTCGGGTTTCATTAAATCGGCAAAGGCAAAAGGACCGTAATAAGTAAATTTCCCATTATCGGTCCATGTTGGGGTATTGGGTCCTCCAAGAGGTGTCCCTTCGGAATCTACGATGCTATCATCATCTAAAACATGAATATGGACAACTTCTGTAAGAGTGCCTTTTGTGGGGTTTAAATTTGGGTTTAAGTCAACTGTAACTGTATAAGTTCTACTATAACCCGAATTCGGAACGATAGATACAATTTGTGCCTGACTAATATCTAAACTTTTCCCTCCTATTTCTATTTCTGCTGTTGTTATTTCAAAATCTGTTGGATCAACACCTGTTACTTCTTTTGAAAATATAACTTCAAATTGGTATGTCTCCCCTTTTTCATTATTTACGGGGTGTATCCCAAAAACTTTGGGATAATCAAGCCAGTATTTTATAACACGGTCAACCATTCTTCGAGCCATGAAATAGTATCCCTCTTCTGTTAAGTGCATATTCCTGTCTAATAAGGAATGAAGTGGATTAAAATATTCAGGAAAACCGGGCACATTTAATTCTGCACTGTTCTCATCCGTCCATGGGAAGGTCCAAACATCGTATGGGTCAGGAAGCCTCAAAGGGGGATAATCATCTGGCGAAAAACCAGGTTTGACATATCCAGCAGGATAAACTAACTGTTCTGTTCCCCAAATTGGGTCATTACCGGAATCAACCTGGTAATCAAAAACGCCATACATAAATTGCATAAGTCCGTAATTATTAATAAAGTGGACACGGTCTCCTTTACGGTCTGCTAACCTTTGCTTATAAATATCCAGGACCATTATCCCTAATTGTTGCGTTAATAAATCGCATTCACTTCGTTTTGTATCTCCTCCAAAATCATAAGAAGTAAGTAGGACACGAATATCAGAACGAACGGATAAAATCAAATCAACCAGATTATCCATATCTTGATTGACTATTTTTTCCGCAAGAATTTCATTCATATTATCGGGATGACCCGGACATTGAAATCTCAATTCTCTATACGGGTCTTCGGGTAATACAAACTCAGTTCCATAGAGGACATCATTACCACCTAACGAGATAACAACTATATCTATCGTAGGATAATCCGTTAACATCTGAACAACGGCATTTCTAATTTGTTCCGCTGCGGGAAATTGTTCTACATTAATAAATTGGAATGTTTTTCCTCCACCGACAACCGATTCGTTGGCAACCTCACAATATTCCCCATAACCTAACTCCACAAGGGCTCTCTGAAAAGAACGAAACCACCACATAAACATTCCCCAACTATCACCCACAATAGCAATTCGGGGAATCGGATTGGGTAAATCAGAAAGGGACTTGATGTTAGAATTAGTAGGAAAAGCACTTGTAAAAGTTATTACCAACAAACAAACCCCAAGAGTTATAATTTTCTTCATACTTATAATATTTCTATTCATTTTAAAACCTCCAAGAAATTAAATTACTTTACTCGGCTTAATATGATAAAAAACTTGAATTACTCTAATATAAATAATATCTATATAATAATAGCAAATTATAAAGGAGAAAAAAAATTATGAATTTAAAATTTAAAGATAAAGTAGTGATTATCACAGGTGCATCAGAAGGAATAGGTCGCGCTTTGGCAAAGGTCTGTTCGAGAGAAGGAGCAAAAGTTGTTATTTCAGCACGAAATGAAACACGGCTAATAGAACTTGCCGAAGAGATAAAAAATGATAATAATGAAGTAAGAATTATAAAGGCAGATGTTTCTCAACAAAGTGAATGTTCTAATTTAATTGAGGAAACTATATCTCATTTTGGGAAATTGGATATTTTAATTAATAATGCAGGTAGAACAATGTGGTGCCGTTTTGACGAAATTCAAGATTTAGGAATTGTAAAAGAGATAATGGAAACGAATTTTTACGGTTCTTTATATTGCACTTATTATGCTCTTCCCTATTTATACAAAACTCAAGGACATATTGTAGCGATTTCCAGTGTCGCAGGATTAACAGGGGTCCCATGCAGGACTATTTATTCCGCTAGCAAACATGCCATGGTTGGTTTTTTTGATTCGCTTCGTGTCGAGATAGAACCTAAAGGTGTGCATGTAACTATTGTAGCACCAGACTTTGTAAAATCGGAAATCCACAAAAGAGCATTAAAAGGAGATGGCTCATCTCTTGGGCAAACACCTATGGTAGAATCAAAAATTATGACGGCAGAGGAATGTGCAGAGTTAATTGTAAATGCTATTGTAAAAAAACAACGATTGCTAATTACTTCCACAAGAGGTAAAGTGGGAAGGTGGTTAAAATTAATATACCCCTCTTTAGTTGATAAAATAGCCCGAAAAGCCATTGACCAGAAATATTAAAGAGGTAAATTAACATTCAAAATCATAAATCAACACTTTATCCCAATATGAACTAAATTCAGATAAGAAGTTTTTATGTATCGTATGAACCTGATAAGCGTCATGCCCTTCTATATTGTTGAAAACCACTACAATCCCAAAGGTATAACTGTCATCAATCATGGGGCGTTTTACTGTATTTGCAGGTGTTCCTACATAAATTTGAGAAACAGTAGGTATTTTTGACAGTCCCAACAATCCTTCATAAAATGCCTGCTTTTTTGCCTCACATATTTCGGCTTTTAACCAAAAATAAACACTATGAACTAACATTTTCTATACCTCCTTCAATTGAAAATCGCAAATGATTAAAAAACCAGAATACAATAAATCCAAAAGCACCTGTAATATGCCATAAAGAATGCCAGCCAATAAACGCAGGCTTAATGAAGTCATCGCTTCCTGTGGCAAGTATTAAACCTAAAAGAAATATAGCCACTATTACTTTTAAAACAGATTTTTGTTTTTGAGTACATGTTTTTGAATAATAAGCCATAATTCCTACGGATAAAATTGCATTTAATATTAGTGCAGTCTCACCAAAAGTAAACCCACTTTTTTCGCCCAGAGGTAAAAATAAATTCGTAGGAGGAGAGAATATCTCATATCCTAATTTAAGAACAACAAGTATATTTATCAAGGTTATTACACTTACAAATTTTTTATAAAAAGTTTCAGTAAAAAAATCGCCTGCTAATGCTATTTCTAAAGCCCATACTAAAAGAATATTGCTCATTACATCCACCGATGTCCAGAATTGTTGCGTGGGGTACATGTGATGAATGATAGTTGGAATAGCAGTGATAATAATTGTAAGATAGAAGAATAACCAGCGTAGAGGCTGTTTCCCATCATACCACCAAAATAAAGTAACAAGAAGACCCGAACTTAAAGTAGCAAAGGAAGTAACAACATTGGCGATATGTGCATCATGTAAATACATCTTACTTATTCTCCTATATTTTGTTATCTGTAAAGATTTATTAAAACATTTATCCAATCCTTAAAGTCAAATTATAAAAAAGAAGGAATTAGATTATGAAAAAAATTGCTTTTCTTTTTTGTGTTCTTCTACTGTTTTATGTTTCTCTTCCTGCAAATTCTCAGGATATAGAAGCAAAAAAACAACAATATTTATTTTTCTGTGATGCATTGAATAATATTCCTGTTAATGCGACTCTTTTACAAGAAAAAACAAAAAAAATAGAAGAATTAAAGAGTAAGATATTGAATATTGCTTCAGAAACAGAAATGGAAATATATAAAGAATTTATAGAGGTTCGGGAATGGTTACTTAAAAATGCCATTGAACAGCCTGCTTTGTCTGAAGAAACTTTTACTGAAAATACAGACTCCTGGACTTTGGAAAATCAAAAAACAAAAGTCGTTCTAACGAAAAAGGAATTACAACTTATTGTTGATAATGAGGGACAACAATGGGAATTTTACCCTTCTGATGAAGATGATATTATCCTATCCAGTTCCAAATTTTCGTTAACTTCGGCTCGAAAAATAACCTGTGAAGCAATCACCACAGGATATGCAAAAGGGTTTGTTCTTCAATTTACGGACTTTGTATCCAATTCTGATTTAAAAATTTATATAACATTTTACCTATCGAATAACAATTTGACCATTGATATTTCTTCTTCGAACATTTCAGAGCAATTAAGGGAAATCAAGTTTCCCAAACCTGTCAAATTGAATGCCTCAGTAGATGAAAAAAGTGTTTTATGTGTTATGCAAGGGATGTTATTGCCTGCCAATTATCCACGAAAATTTTACGGTAAAGATTTGACAAATTCACGGATGTTGTATATGCCCTGGTGGGGACACATTAAGGGAGAACATGGTTTGTTATCCATTCTCGTCTCGTCCGATGATGCCGGGATTGAATATCAACACCCGGAAGGAGGTCCAACAAAGGTTCAACCAATATGGTATTCCAGTCTTGGGGAATTGGGATATTTGCGAACTATTGAATATTATTTTTATCCACATGCGACACATTCTACTCTGGCAAAACAGTATAGGGATTGGGTCAAGGAAAATAAAAATTTTGTCTCCCTTAAAGAAAAAATAGCCCGATGCCCAATTCTGGAAAAAATCATTGGTGTTCCTGTTATCCATGTAGGTGCCTTATATCATTTTGATGAACAAAGTGCTTACTTTAAAAAAGATAATCCTCAATCTAATCACCAACTCATTCCTTACAACAAAATTGCGGAACAATTGCAGGAATTAAAACGCAAAGGAATGGAATCTGCTTATGTTCATCTGGATGGTTGGGGATATTTAGGTTATGACAGTGGACACCCAGATGTTGTGCCTCCAGGCTATGAAGCAGGAGGATTAGAGGGACTAAAACAATTGTCCCAAACCTGTAAGGAATTAGGGTATATTTTTGCACTTCATGACCAATATAGAGATTTTTATTTGAATGCAGTTTCTTTTAATCCTCGATTGGCTATTTCAAACCAAGCGGGGTTTAAGGAACAACATAAGGTTTGGTGTGGTGGACCTCAAATGATACTTAGTCCTCGTTTTGTCCCTCCTTATGTACAACGAAATCATAATTGGTTAATTAATCACGGGCTTGAAATTCAAGGTGTATATCTGGATGTTTTTTCTGTAGTTCCATTAGAGGAAAGTTATGAACCTTTTTGTCTTATTACCCGTGCAGAATGCGGACAATATCGCAAAGCTGCCTTTCAATTCTTAAAATCCAAAGGTTATATTATGAGTTCAGAAGAACCTACGGAATATTTCGTTTCTGTTATTGATTTGGTTCATCATGGACCTTATTGGCTACAGCCATCCTTAGATGGCGGAGAAAGAGTTGGAATACCTATTCCTTTATTTAACCTGGTTTATCATGATGCTTTAATTATGCCATGGAGTATAACGGAAGATGGGGGTTGGGGTATACCCAAAGGGGATGCTGGATACCTACACTGTATCCTTAATGCAGGAATGCCCTATCTGAACATTAGTGCCGATGAAAAAGAAATCAATCGTATTAAGGAACTTTGTGCATTAGCGAAACATTGTCAATTTCTTGATTTAGTAAATCATGAGTTTTTAGATGATACATACCGAAAGCAAAAAACAACTTACTCCGATGGAACAACAATAACAGTAGATTTTGATAATAAAACTTATGTAATAAAATACCCTGAAAAGTAATTGGGATTTATTGAGTTAAATTTTGGAATACTTGTTTGAAAGAGTTTTTAATTTGTTTTAACCAGGAAGGTGTTTTTCTATAATTTTCTGCTGCTTCGGAACAATTTCTGCATATTTCGGGCAAATGACAGCAATCCTCCATATTTAATCCTTCACGAATCATTTGAAGACGGGGAGTATTCCATATCTCTATTATTGATTTTTCATTCAGGTCGCCTAAAATAACTGTTCGCATCCAATCCACACAGCATAAAACCACTTTACCATTAAAAAGAATACACATATCACGGGTTGGACGAATACAGCCTCTTCTCAAATGCATCTCGGGAGTATTGGATAATTCCAGCACATTAGAAATATTTCCACCTCGATTTTCGAGAGACGACAAAACAAGACGGATACCGTGTTTGCTCCAGATTTTTTTCATTTCATCAATTTCTTTTTCATTTTTAGATGTAACTATTGTAGATACTCTAAAATCCATATCGGAATGCTTCTTTTTTAACAAGTTGGAGAAATTTACAATATTTTCAATAACAGGTTTTGCTGGATAACCCATAAGTTGTTGGTTAACATCATCATTTAAGGATTGTAAGCTTACTTTCAATCGTTTCAATCCACTATCAATAAGCCTTTCTCCCATTTCATTAGTTAGTCGTGTTCCGTTGCTTACGACCAATGTTGTTACCTTAGGCATTTTTTGATGAATGTATTGAATAAGTTCCGGTAATCGTTCATCCAGCAGTGGTTCATTTTGTAAATAGGGCATAATCCGATGTGGTTTTAATAGTGTTAATTGGTCAATAATGGAGCAAAACAATTCTTTCGGCATTCTTCCTGTTGGAAGGTGTGCCTGTATAAATTGTTCATTGGGACAAAATACACAACGGCCGTTGCAACCTGTTTGTGTTTGTATCTGTATTCTTTGAGGAATGACCATTTTTTATCCGTTATTTCTTTTGTTATACTTTCATTAAAAAGTATTTTACTTGAAAGTATAAACGAAACTCGAACAAAGATGAAACGATATATCGTTTTTATACTACTAAACTCTTTATTGTTCTTCTCTTGCTGTGATAACAGAAAACCTGTTGAAGGGGAACTTCCAAACCCTCCTTCTACATCGGAAGGACAAATAAATGATGAAGGAGAAGGAAATTCAATTCCTCCACAGGAAGGAGAAGGAGAATTGCCAATCCCATCAACATTCTGGCCTTCCCAACATCCTTTTACTCTAACTTATCGCATTGTTTCTAAATACCCACATGATAGTTCTGCATTTACGCAAGGTCTAATATGGGATAGTGGTGTGCTTTATGAAAGCACCGGATTATACGAACAATCATCGATACGAATTGTAGATTTAGAAACAGGGGTTCCATTACTCACAAAAAGTTTACCCCAAGAATACAATGGACAGATTTTTAACAGAGTTTTTGGGGAAGGAATAGCAATTATTGACGATTTGCTGTATCAAATAACATGGAAAGAAGGGATATGTTTTGTTTATTCTCGAGATAAACTCGAACTGCAAAAAGGTTTTTTTTATAACGGAGAGGGCTGGGGACTTACTTATGATGGCAAGTATTTAATTATGTCAGATGGGTCAGCATATATTTCCTTTCGTGAGCCTGAAACTTTCAAAATAGTAAAAACAATCCTTGTTCAGGATAGAGGAATTCCTATCACCCAACTAAATGAACTCGAATTTATAGACGGTTATCTTTGTGCAAATGTTTGGTATAAGGATTTTATTGTAGTAATTAATCCTGAGACAGGAGATGTGGTAGGAAAAATAGACTTATATGGGCTAAAAAATCAGTTATTAAACCCTAATCAGGCAGATGTATTAAATGGAGTGGCATTTCGTAATGATAATAATCATCTGTTGGTAACGGGAAAATATTGGGATACCCTTTTTGAGATTGAGTTATTACTCAAAGACACAACTCGTTAAAGCATTTAATCACAAAAGCCTATTATTAAAACACTTTCCCAGGGAATAAGTTTCGGAGATAAATTTTTTAATACCTCTTCTTGCATTTTAATAAGCCCTTCATTAAATTCATCTTCCGGGATAAGCCGTAATGTTGAAATAAATTTTGATTTAACCTTTTGCAGATATTCTTCGGATAACCAATCCCTGACGGATATGTAATATTCCTGACGGATATTATAAAAACCCGATTTTTTGAGTATCTCTATAATTTGTTCTTCTCTAGGAAAACGCTGACTATCTATTTTAGAAAAACTGGGGAAAAATTGATTTAAAGGATGATTTTTTATGAAATGATGAGGAGCAGAGACAAAAAATACCCAACCTCTTTTTAATACCCTTCTACACTCTGTTAACATTTGTGGAATGTTGTTTAGTAGATGTAAAACATAAACCCCCGCAATACCATCAAAAGCATTATCACAACATGGGATATTTTGTATATCCGCACGAACCCAAGTTGCAGGGAGATTTTTTTCATACGCTTTTTTTAGCATATTTACAGAAATATCAAGTCCTACACAATTTCCTCTCCAATGTTGGGATAATTGATAAAAAAGATTTCCTGTTCCACAACCCAAATCCAGTAAAGCTTCTGTTTTAAACTGTTTTAAGAGGGATATTGCTGTAAAAAGGTAAGGGGCACTTCCCGTACGGAATTGGTCGTATTGATCAGCACAACTATCGAATAAGTTCATGAAAAAAGATTATGAGCGTTCATGTGTAATGTGTTTTTCTATAAAACCAGAAACTTCTTCCATTGGTAAACGAACTTGTGTCATTGCATCGCGTTCACGAATAGTTACAGTTCCATCTTCTTTCGTTTGGAAATCAACCGTAATACAGAAAGGAGTCCCTACCTCATCCATACGGCGATATCTCCGCCCAATAGCCCCGGAATCATCATAGAAAGTAACGAATTTCTTTCGTAATTTCTTTTCGAGGTCCATAGCAATTTCCGCAAGTCCATGCTTTTTCACCAATGGAAATACGCCTGCTTTAATAGGGGATAATCGCGGATGAAGTCTTAATACTACTCTAAGTTCCCCTTCTACCATTTCCTCATCGTAGGCATCGCAAAGAACCGCAAGGATAGTTCTATCAACACCTGCGGATGGTTCTATAACAGTAGGAATATATCGCTCATTTTTTTCTACATCGAAATACGAAAGGTCCTTTTTAGAATAGTTGGAATGTTGCGTTAAATCATATCTACCTCGATTAGCTAACCCCTGAAGTTCGCCCCATCCAAAAGGAAATTCATATTCAATATCTACTGTTCTCTTGGAATAATGGGCTAATGACTCTTTCGGATGTTCATACCAGCGAAGTTTATTCTCATGAATTCCAATATCTAAATACCATTGCCAAATCCATTCTTGCCAGCGTTCAAACCATTGTGTTTCTTCCTCTTCCCTGCAGAAAAATTCGATTTCCATCTGTTCAAATTCTCTACTTCTGAAAATGAAGTTACGAGGATTTACTTCATTTCTAAAACTTTTACCCATTTGAGCAATTCCGAACGGAACCTTCACGCGACTTGTGCTATATATCTGTTTAAAATCTACAAAAATGGATTGGCAGGTTTCTGGACGGAGATAGGTATCCACTGCGGTATCATCACTTACCCCGATACGTGTTTTCAACATACTATTAAATGCTCGTGGTTCGGTTAACTCCCCTTTACATTCCGGACAACGGTCCCCTTCAATATGGTCAACACGGAATCGTTTTTTACACGATTTGCAATCAACTAACATATCGTGGAATTCAGCCACATGTCCACTGGCTACCCAGGTATCCGGGTGCATGATAATACTGGCATCCAATCCAAGCATATCATCCCTTGTCTGAACAAATACATACCACCAATCATCTTTTAAGTTTTTTTTCAATTCTACACCCAGAGGACCATAATCCCAAAAACCATTAATACCACCATAAATCTCACTGGACTGAAAAATTATTCCTCTTCTTTTACATAAATTTACAATTTTTTCCACTTTTTTATTTCCTTTCTTAATGGGGGGAAATGTAAGACGAAACCTTTTTGGTGTAATATTTTAAAATAACTCAACCTAAATTTTAAAACCCGACATTTAACAAATTATTGGATAAATTTAAAGGTAAGAAATAAGTGCAAAGAGAACTTCAGTTCTAAAACATAACTTCTTTTTACCGCTGCAACACACAGATAAAATTCACAATACTCTTCATCATTTTTAACAAATGAGATCTCTGAATAAAGGTTTCTTTTTTTCATTTATTGTAATACAGAGGGAGTTTCGAAGGCAAATGAAACGAAAGAGAGCGGGGGTGGTATTAATAATATAGGTAAGTAATAGCGAAATAATGAACTTTAATAAGAGGAGATAAAAAAGAGGAAAAAAGGACAAAAAATCAATAAGAAAAAACTCAATTATTGGTTATAGAAAAGATATTTTCCTTTCCCAAAGCGATTTTTCCATTCCAAAAACGGTATAATTATTTTGTAGATTAATCCCAAACCTAAAAATCCTATTTGTTCAGAGGTCTCAATTATTTTTTGATTCTATACAATCTTATTTCATGTGTTTTATTAGAACATACCACCTCTGCATATACCCATATTTCATCTTTAACCCAGAGCCAATGAGAATATCGAAATGTAGCAAACATATCTCCGGGAGTATTACTTATTAATAACGGAGAATTTGGGGTTAAATCAATGATATTATGCAAATCGAATGTAAACCCCAATCCTGTTGCAATGTTGTAAACAGGGTCATACCATTTTATATTTGAACCCTCATAAATAAATAAGAAACCAACTCCTATGGGTAATATAGAGGCAGGTCTTACAAAAAAATTATGCCAGCCATTTAAATTCATTATCGGCTCATTTTCATCTCCCTCAGGAATCCATGTTTCTCCATCATTGCTTGTAAAATGGAATATCCATTCGTTCTCCCGTATATAACCTATGGTGTAACACTGATAGATTCCATCGTGAATAAAAATAACCGGGTCTTTATATCCACGCGGACGAATATCTCTATCAAATCTTTTTTCGGGGGGTGATATTATTTTTTTTGCAGTTTCGGGTTGAAACTCTTCGGGGTTACCTGCATCATCAAATTTTATGATTGACCATATATTATTTGAATCAGGTGCGCACGCATACAGTTTAAATTTACTTGTTAACGGGTCTATTAGGATAGACGGTCGTTCGAAACCGGGGACAGGGACATCCTCTCTTCGGATACTTTTTACTTTATTAAAATGAACACCGTCTTTACTATTCAGGATTCGTATTTCATATCCACGAAAACCCCTTTGTCCTTCGGCAGTTCGCATTCTACATGCAAGCCAGAACATTCCTTTTTTATCTCTTACTACGGATGGAGCACCTGCCCACCATTCAGGTTCATTTTTATCAGGGCGAAGTATTACTTCGTAATTTAAAAACTTCTTCCCGATTTGTAAGAGATTCTTTTCAATTTCGGGTAATACAAATTCATTTGCAGTTGATGTTTTAATAAAACAAATAATACAAAGTAACATGGTATTCATTTTTTATATCCTCTTAATTGTTCTTTTTATGTTTGTAGTATACTTTTTATAGTATAATTTGACCTTATATCTCGATTAAAAGTAAAATTGTATTCCTCAAGTTCGAGACAGTTAAGGGTTTTGCATGTTCCCGAACCGACAAAAATTGAATATGAATGGAGTTTGGCTCTTCATCCCTGACCATGAAAATAAAGGTGAAGAGAGCCAGTGGTATTTAAATCCGCCGATTGATAAGGGAGTGGAAATTTCGCTTCCTCTGATAGAACCTATCTATGAAATAACAGATTCCACCTCTTTATGGTTTAATAAAGAATTCGATATCGAAAATTTACAGGATGACATACTTTTACTTCTGCACCTGCAAAATGTCAATTTTAAATCCGTTGTCTGGCTAAACGGACAATATATAGGGGTTCATGAGGGCGCCTTTACCAAATTCCATTTTAACATCACCCGATATGTGCAAAAAGGGAAAAATTTACTTGTAATTAAGGTATCTCCGTTCTCATGGCAAAACTTATCAAAATTTACTACGATATATGATTTATCCTGGGTGCAATTTCCGGGAATTTGGGGGGAGATATACATTGAGTTCGTTCCTCGTTATTACATTCAAAATATTCAGGTAAAACCAGATATTCGTGGTAAAAGAATAGTAACCAATGTATATGTAAATTACAAAGATTGTATTCTACGGGCAAAAATACCTGAACTAAATATTGAAATAAAAAGTAAAAAGCCTAAATTAATAATACAGATGGAAGATTTCGAAACATGGAGCCCCTCTTCTCCCAAATTATATACACTGCAAATTGAATATATAACCCAAACATCTACTGATTTTGCAATAATTCCGTTTGGAATGCGGGATTTTAGTATAAACGATAATCAATTCATACTAAACTTTAAGCCATCCTTTGTTCGAGCATTCTATTTTGATTGGAATATAAAAGACTTAAATACCTCTTCTTATTCAGAAAACCCGTTAAGAGAATTTTTTTCGAAACTGCGTAAAGATAATTTTGATTTAATTTTTTCTTATGGACGACCTTTGCCTGAAAAGATAATTCGTATTTGTGATGAAACAGGTGTTATGGTGGCACAAACTCCTTCAATACAACATGATACTAATTCAAAAAAATGGAGGGAACTGGCGCAAATAGAAATTGATGAATTGCTGAATAATTATATTAACAATCCTTCTTTTGTATGGATGTGGTTTGAATATACATCTAAAAATTTTAATATCTCGAACTTTGTTCATAATATTCGCAAAATAGACCGAAGTAGATTAATTACTATATATCCACCTTCTTCTAAATATCCCTCTTATTCTTGTATTCCTTATAACATACATTTATTACCTACAAAACAAATATGGACGCGTTCTGACGATTATTTAAATAACACAACACAGAAATTTTTAGAACATATTGGAGATGAAAATACCCTTAATTTTGCAATTCATACCCGGACAGGAAAGATAGAACATCAAAGTATCAGCAACAAGAATAAATATGAAGGTTATATGTCAAAAATTAAGGATGGCTTTATAGAACGGGACTTAAGTTTAACATTAACTTCTGTCGAAAATTTTCTGGAACAAATAAAAGAACTTTACATAACCAACTTACAGTCGTATGTAAACTCCATACTGTGGAATCCTAAAATAAAGGGATATTGTCTACAAAACTCAATAGACAAAACTATCTTTTCTTCCGACGGATTTTTAGATTTTCTGAAACTGCCTGAAAATTTACATAGACAATTGCGTCAAATAAATAATAACCTTCGACTGGTAATTAATTTAGGTAAAACAAATATATTACAAGATGAAGAAACTGCTGTTAATGTTTCTTTTGTCTCTCATAATGATGAATATCTATCTAACGAAACAGAAACTAAGGCATCTTTATCTATTCAAATATCGAGCCCCACACAACAGGTGTTATGGAAGAAGAAAAAGGATGTTAAATTAAAAAAAGACAATAAAGAACTTTGGGTAGGAGATATTTCAGGTTCTGGAAACATAGGCCAGCACTTGATAGTGGCAAGATTATCACTGAATAATCAGATTATTTCTGAAATCAAAAGCAGTATCAATGTATTTCCTATTCCACAACCCACAAATATTCCCGTCAAATTTATTGATACAAGTGGACAATTTTCCAAAATATGTTCTCCTTGGGTAGAAGAACCTACAACATTTCCTCCTATCTATATCGTTCCACCGATTTACAATTCCGTTTTTGCTTATAATGAAACTGAATTTATTTCTATGATGGAACATGTTCGATACGGAGCCATTGCTATCATTTTCTCTCCTCCTGATGATTGGAATGAATTAAGTAAATTGTTGCCCAATTGTACACAATTTACATCAGTTAATCTCGAATATCCTGATGAATTTCTACACTTTCATTATGTAAAACCTCACCCACTATTTCTTAATCTCCCCAATCGCTGTATAATGAAACAAGAATATAGAAATATTCTGCCATCTAAAGTGTTTTTAGAGAAAGGGGATGAAGATATATGTGGCTGTTTCGTCATTCCTCAGGGAAAAGATGTAGAACCTTTTTGGGGTTCTGATATCCTTGTAAGTCGCTATGGAGTGGGGAAACTTGTTTTTGTTTATTTTAAAGTTTTAGAAAATATACCCCAAGACCCTATTGCACTACATCTGTTTATCAACATGGTAAATTATTTTGCTCGTAGAGCAATTCCTTCCAATACAGATATTCCATTACCTCAAAATATCCTTGAACAATTGCGATTCCAAAGAAGCAAAAAATTACGGAAGTGGATGGTTATAGGGGAATTCCCTCTTATTATTAAAGAAGAGGAAGACAAATCATATCCCGATGTTGATTCTATGGATATAACCTCAACATACTGGGGCAAATACGGGGAAATACGCTGGAAACCCTATTATACTGATATAAACAAAAATCATCTACTTGATTTTCATGAGGCTTTGTCTATTCCTTTAACCCCTTCTCATCTTACACAGGACAGCGGTGTAGCATTTGCCTTTGCCGAGTTTACCTATGAAAATAAGGAGGAAATAATTTTACAAATAGAGACTTCCAATTCATTTACATTATGGTTTAATAATAACAAAATTCTTGAAAACCTGACTTCCCTCCCTCAAGTCCAAATATTTGAAGCAAAAGTTTCCTTGCGTAAGTGGAAAAATTCAATATTTATCAAAATGATTAAAGACAACGGCGAACATTCATTTATCCTTAACTTCTACGATAATAAAAGAAAAAAGATTGATATAAACTGGTAAATAAATTTCATCATTAAAAGGAATAGAAAAATGGAAAAGCAATTCATGCTGATACTTCTCTTTTTAACCTTCCTCAACCATGAGACATTCGCTGTTACCCAAAGAAACGAACCTTTTGTTCAAGAGGTAAGAACATTCTTTAGAGAAAAAGAAGGATTGGTAGAAAATAATATCAAACATGTAGTTTATCTACCATCTTATGGCGTTTTTGTTTTATCCAATTCTGGCGATATACAAACTTATAGAGATAATCAATGGCAATCTATTTCAAATGATACTTCCATAAAACCTACTTATATGACAGGTGCAGAAAATATCATTTTTATTTCCGATAATAATCAAGTAGCACAGTATAACCTTGATGAAAAAAAATGGAATATTCTTAATCTGCCGATACAGAAGGAAATCACTGGATTACATGCTACCATTTCATCAGATAAAGAGATGAAACTCTATATAATTTGTAAAACAGAAGTAATTTATTGCGGGCTTAACTCAGATAATCCTCAAGAGATAAAAGGACCCGGAACAGAAATATATTCTATTGCTGTAGGGGAAAATAGAGAGATTGTTGTCGGAACTCAGGAAGGCATTTATCTTTTTGATTCTTCAAAAACAGATTGGGTTTGGCTTTTACCAGAAGATAATAAGCGTAGATGGGCACCTCGCGATGTAAAGGCTCTTACTTTTGACAAGGAAGGAAATTTATGGTTTGGAAGTAAAGAGGGAGTAGGCAAATACAATCAGAATACATGGACACTATATACAGGAGCCGAAGGTTTACCGTGGAACGAATTTCTTTCTGCAGTTTCAGGTGAAAAAGGGGATGTTGTATGGTTTGCAACAACTCGGGGGGCTATTCGACATGAGAAAGGGAAATTCGATTATCGTTTCAGTCATCGCTGGTTAATGAATGATTTCGTTAACTCAATTGCCGTAGAACCCAATGGGAATTCCTGGCTTGCTACACCCAAAGGGCTTTCTCTTATTGAACGAAAACTAATGAACCTTGATGAGAAATCAGATTACTTTATACAACAAGTAGAAACACGACATAATAGAGATGGATATATCGCTTTTTGTAAACTGAAAGAACCTTTTAATGTAGAAACATGGGTTCCTTCTATTTCCGATAATGACGGACTTTATACAGCCATGTATGGAGCAGGGCATGCCTTCCGTTATGCTGTAACAAAAGACCCGAAGTCCAAAGAAATTGCTAAGAGAAGTTTTTTTGCGTGCAAACGACTTGTAGATATTACGGGTAGAGATATGCCTGCACGCGTCATAATACCCATAGATTGGCCTGAACCTGTAAATGAAATTATGGGGGCGGAATACAATGCTCGCAGGCAGTTAACCGATCCTCTATGGAAACAGATTGTTCCCCGTTTTGTAACTTCTTCTGACGGTAAATATATGTGGAAATGTGACACAAGTTCCGATGAATTAATTGGTCATTACTTTTTCTATGGTATCTATTACGACCTTGTGGCTGAAACTGAAGAAGAGAAACAACCCGTAAGGGAAGTGGTAAAAACAATAACTAACAATCTCATTAATAATAATTATTGTTTAATAGACCATGATGGGAAACCTACACGATGGGCATTTTTTGACCCCGAAACACTTCATTCACTCAAAGGTTGGGAACAACGGGGGTTAAACTCCATGATGATATTATCTTTTTTACGGGTGGCTCATCATATAACTGGAGATAAGATTTATGATGACAAATTTAATGAACTTTGCAATAAATATTTTTATCATATCAATGCCATGCAATCTAAAATGTATTTTCCTCCGGATTATGTGGTTCCCTGGGACAATAATCTTTGCCTTATGAGCTGGTACGGGATATTTTGCTATGAAGAGGATGCAGAAAAACTGTTGATGTGGAGAATCGCATTAGACCACGCATGGCAACATATAAGCAGAACAAGACAACCCTTCTGGCATTTTTTATATCTTGCCAGTGTCAAAAACTTTGCCCGACATTTAGAAACAAAGAAGTTTGAGTCTTTATATCCTGATGTTCCCGGATTAGTCCCCATGGTATTAGAAACTTTTGAAAAACCCAATTCTATTGCTTTAGAGCATGCATTAGAATCATTGGAAGGTATCCCATTAGACTTAATATTCTATCGCATAGACAATACTCATAGGCTTGATATCATTTTAGAAGCAGATAAACATCCAGGAAAAATTCGTGGGTGGCGAGTAGATGGTTATGCGATACCTATACAGGAAAGTCCTCATATTCGCAATGATAATGACCCGTTTTCCCTCAGTAGTTCCTCGCTCAAAGATGGTATCGTTGAAGAAGAAGGGACTTTCTTTTTACTTCCCTATTGGATGGGCGTTTATTATGGGTTCATTAAATAAGCCAAATTTTTTAAGATTTTTTCTTTTTTTGTTCTTTTGGTTTTGTCTGTTTCTTTGTATTCTGTTTTTTCACAGTCTCTTCTTTACGAGTGTTTTTATTGCTGGTTTTCTTACCAATTTCTGAAGTTGTCTTTTTCCTTTTAGGTTCTTTTGCACTTTCTTCCATATCTTTCATTACTTTTTTAATATCTCCCTTGAAAAAAGGGTCCGGAGGAACATAACTACCAAGTAAAGTATCTTCCACAGCAAGAATATATCTTTTTTTCTGTTCTTTTGAAAAATGTTGGACATGCGAATCATCAAGATTCTGACCTGCTTCTTTTTTTGTTGAGGTATTTGTTATATCGGAATTGTCTGCAGAAGAAGAATCTGTCTTACAGATAGCTTGTAAACGGGCGATTTCGGCACTGGCTATTGTATGGAAAGGAGTTTTAGGTCTCTTTCTCAAAATCTGCTTATACAATTGAATGGCTTCATTATATTTTTTGAATATTGCGGACTTTATCTTTGCCTGATAATATTTTGCCTCTATCCATGCGGATGTTCGGTCTTCATAATTCTCAATAATTTCTTGTAAAGTTTGAAAAGCCTCTTCATGTCTTTCTTTCGACTTTAATAAACGGAATATTTCAAAAAGAGCCTCGACCTGATTATTCTTATAACTTCGATACAAGGCAATAGCCCCATCAATGTCTCCCATAAGTGCTAATTTTCTCGCATTAGCGAAGGGAGATGGGTCTTCGATTTTATCTCCTATCGGACTAATTTGTTCTACTATCTGAGAAGATACGACATTTACAAAGAAAAAAGAATAGTAAAACATAGGTATAAACCAGAAAAGTAATGACCACCCCAATACAATCAAACGATGAGAGGGTTCTGCATTCAAATATAAGTAGCCTGAAAATAAGACATATAAGGTAATAACCATAATCCACACAAAGAGAATAAATGGAAATTTTGATAATTCTTTTCTTTGTAATAAAATGTACTTTATTACCTTCCCTATTAACAGAAGAAAAAGGACAAAGCATGTTAGAGAAATAAATTCCTCTAAATGCGGGTAATAAAGATTCATAAAACCTATAACCCCCAATGAAATTATTATCATTGCCCGATTAAACTTTGTTATATTATACCAAAAGAGGGCTAAGATTGATGAGAAAAAAAATAGGAAAAAATTCAGAAAATAAAATCGTTCCTTTGAATGAATTACAAAGGTATTTATTATCTTCGATAGAAAATGATGATGAAAATCAGATTGCAGAATTTGTGGATTTCATCATCAGTCAGGGTGCTT
>DAOSUS010000060.1 GCA_035378955.1 Candidatus Hydrogenedens sp.
CTTCAGAATCAGAAATCAGAAAAACCGTTATGGATTTGCTATCGTTAGTCCAATTAGATTTTCTGGCAGACCATTATCCTATGCAACTTTCTGGTGGACAGAGGCAAAGGGTGGCCTTAGCAAGAGCATTGGCGATAAGACCATCAATTTTGCTTCTGGATGAACCATTTGGTTCATTGGACGCACGCGTTCGGAAGGAACTACGACGCTGGTTACGGAAATTGCATGATGAGATTCATGTAACAAGTGTATTTGTAACCCACGACCAGGAAGAGGCACTTGAAGTATCTGACCGTGTGGTTGTCATGAATCAGGGACATGTTGAGCAGATAGGCACACCTGAAGAGGTATATTTTTCACCTAAAACGCCTTTTGTCTTTCAGTTTTTGGGGGATGTGAACCTTTTCCATGCACGCGAATTGAGTTCAGGAGAAATTGTTTTTCTACCCAATGAATCAAGAGGCATAGAGAAGCAGGTTTTTGTTCGTCCAAATCAAATATCTATTGCATTAAAAGCATCAAGAGAGAATCCCATCTCTGCGAAGGTGCTGTATGTTAATACTGCGGGTCCTATGGTTAAGGTTGAACTCATTAATGGACAAAATAATCCTTTATTGGCTATGATAACGGTAGAAGAATATCAACAATTACAGTTAAAAAAGGATATGACCGTTTTTATTGGGGTAAAGTCTCATCATACCTTTGAAGATGAAACAGATTTTTGATTTATACCTTATTTTTTGTATAATTTAAGCAGGGGAAATACAAGACGCGCCTGTAGCTCAGGTGGATAGAGCAACGGCCTTCTAAGCCGTGGGCCGTGCGTTCGAGTCGCACCAGGCGCGCCATTTATTTATTCTTGAAATCACTGGAAATAATCCAATAGAATTACCATCAAATATGAACTTAACATTATATATATTGCTAATATTACAAACAAATTAATATAATTAATTTTAGGTTAGCAAAAAGAATAATGTATGCAAAAGGTTGTGAATAATGGATATAAAACGAGGTGGGTATTGCTTTATAAGTTTTTTTAAAAGTAAATATTTCTTTGTTTTATTGCTGATTTTGATTATCCTTTTTGCATTTACCGTTCGATATATGTATACAAAAAGGGGATTTCCATATCTTCACAATGTTGATGAGCCAAAAATTGGTAGCACTGCACTTCGTATGTTAAAGACAGGAGACCTAAATCCTCACTTCTTTAATTATGGTTCATTATTGATTTACATAAATTTTTTATCTGATATTGTTCATTACTTTTATTTAATGGGACAACCTGAAAGTGCAGAATCTTATCTTACAAGCCTAAACGATATTAAAATTAATATGGACACCGGTTGGCCTTTTACTCTATCTCATCCTAGTTTCTATCATTGGGGTAGAGTAATAATTGCTATATTTGGGACTTTAACAGTTTTTGTTACTTTTTTAACCACAAAATATATTTTTAATAAATGGGTAGGTTTATTATCGGCTTTATTTTTGGCTGCATTAGATATACATGTCAAAAATGTTTATCTTATGCCAAATATTCCAGTAGCATTTTTTGTAATGATTACAACTCTTTTTTCTATCATTTTTATTAAAAATAAACAAACAAAATATTTTATAATATCTTTAATATGTGTAGGTTTAACTATTGCGACAAAGTATAACGCAGGATTAATTATTATAGTTCCTCTTATTGCTCTTGTAATAGTTCGATTTCAAAGAAAAGATGTAGTTAAACCCTACTTGTGGTATCTAATACCTGTTATCCCTGCTATTACATTTCTTATCGTGATGCCTTATGCGTTTTTGGATATAAAAACATTTTTAGAACATGTAGGATTCGAAATAAGACATTATAAAGTTACAGGCCATGTTGTCTTTAATAAAGTGCTTGAAAAAAGCACATCTCAACCCGGATGGGATAATATGATTTTTCAATTTAGCGAATTTCATAATAATCTAGGGACCATCAATTTAATAATTATAGCACTGGGTATAATTGGTATTTTTAAACCAACTATGTTTTTTACTTTTATTATGCCGTTATTCTATTTTTACTTTATGACAAAAATGAAAGTAAACTTACACCAAAACTTCATACTTTTTTATCCTTTTTTTTCCATACTATTTGCATCTGGTGTTTACTTTATTTACCTATTCCTCAGATTTTTGGAAAACTATTTTTTCCACAAACATAAGATAAATTTTTCTCTTTGTTTAGTTTCGATTATATTTACAATATACTTATTAAACTTATCTTATGACCGTTTTGCTGTTAGTAAGAAAATTTACTATTCAAAAGATACCAGAACTCAAATAGTTGATTTTATAAATAATAAGATGAAAAACATAAATAAGGTATACTTTGCAGAAGAGTTACGAATGCATGAGCAAGATTTACGAAAGATTAAAGTTAAACAAGAGGTGGTCCCATTAGAAGAATTGATTAAAATTAAAGATAGTAAATCAATTTTCGTTGTGCCTACTAATATTGTTGCAGAAAAAGATGTCTTTAAAGAAAAAGCGAATAAATTATCAAAGATAATATCTTTGATAGAAAATTCTTTAATAGAAAATTCTTTACAGAAATCAGATATGATTCGCCTTGGAGGGAAAAGAGAACTATACATTGATATACTTTCTGTAAATCCTGGAATCTATATCTTGAAGAAGATGCCAACAATCGAGGCAATAGATAAAAAATAGTTTTGTATCTAATGAAATAACCAAATTTATGACATTGTCAAAAGTCAGTAAATATTTAGTGCTTTTTTCTCTCTTAGCTTTCTTTTCTATTTTATTTCTTCGCACCACTTGGTTGTGTGATGATGCATATATATCATTTAGAACAGTAGATAACATAGTAAATGGTTATGGCTTGCGCTGGAATGTTAACGAACGGGTTCAGGCATATACTCACCCATTATGGATGTTTTTGCATATTCCGTTCTATGCATTGACAAAAGAGATGTTTCTCACCCCGATATTTATTTCATTTGGCATTTCCCTGCTTACGATAATTCTTTTATTCACAGGCATAGCACAAAATCTTTCACAAGTCTTGATTGCCACAAGCATATTAGGATTTTCCCGAGCCTACATAGATTTTTCTTCCTCAGGATTAGAAAATCCAATGAGTCATTTGCACTTGTGATATTCATGATAGTTTTTTTACAAAAGAAATTTACAATGAACAGATTGTTATTGCTTTCATTTATAGCATCTCTTGCTACATTGAATAGACAAGATTGTATATTACCTTATATCCCTGCATTGGTCTATGTATATTGGAAATTAAAGAATAGGAAACAGGGATTTATCTATCTATGTTTAGGCTTTATACCTCTGGTTTTATGGGAAGTATTTTCTATCTTTTATTATGGGTTTCCTTTTCCAAACACAGTTTATGCAAAATTAGGCACGGGAATTTGGAAAACAGATTTAATCAAACAAGGCTTATTGTATTTTGCTTATTCATGAAAAAAAGACCTTATAACCCTTCTATTCTTGTTTTTAAGTTTTACTATTCCATTTTATCAGAAACAGAAAGATAAAACTCTCTTCAAGGATTCTTTTACTCACTCATCCTACAACCTACCATCCCCTGACAGGTAATACATATTATAATTTATAAACTTCCTTCAAATTCTAAGGCGACAACGGTGTCATAGGGGTCGGGCTCTATTCCGGGGAGTTTAATAACGAGATTGTTCTTTTTTAGTGATGTTTCGATTGTTTTAGAGGTATCTTTCAATAACCATACCTTTACAGGTGATTTATCTGTTGGCAATACAACCTTGTCATTAGGTTTGTAATCGAATATATGGACATAAAGAATGGTGTGTCCATTATCGAGTTTCTTTTGAGTGCATCTGCCCCATGGCGTTTTTTCAAATGGATTGGCTATTGTGCCGTAGACGGATTCACTGTTTACTTTCATCCATTCACCTATCTCTTTGAGTCGTTGCACAGATTCAGGTGGAAATTCTCCAGTTGCCATAGGACCTACATTGAGAAGGAAATTACCACCCTTAGAAACGATGTCCACCAGAAGTTGGATTAGTTCCTTTGTTGATTTGAAGTTTTTGTCTACTGCGTTATATCCCCAGTGATTGTTCATAGTCATACAGGTTTCCCAGTCAACACCGGGCAAGCCTGTGGCTGGGACTTTTTGTTCAGGTGTCTCGTAGTCTCCTACATTTTTAGGTTCAGAAGTGCCTTCCATACCTGAACGACCTGTATCAACACGATTGTTGATAATAATATCTGGCTGCAAGGAGCGGACATAATTATATAGGTCTACACCTTTTTCATGTGTCCATGTATTTTCCCATTCCCCATCAAACCATAAGATTCCAAGTGGACCATAATTGGTTATTAATTCTTTCAATTGTGCCTTCATGTATTCTATGTAGCGATTGAAATCTGCATCACCTTCGGGACGCTGTTCCTTTTCCCAGTCTCTACGGGGCAAATAATCAGGATGATGCCAATCCATGATAGAATAATAAAAACAGAGCCGCATCCCTTCTTCCTTGCATGCGTCAGAAAGTTCCTTCAAAATATCTCTCTGGAACGGTGTTGACATTACATCCCAATCGGTTACTTTGGAATCAAACAAGCAGAATCCATCATGATGTTTTGAGGTAATGACAATATATTTCATGCCTGCATCTTTTGCCATTCTTACCCATTCTTTTGCATTAAATTTAATAGGATTAAATTGAGTAAGAAGTTTTTTATATTCTGGCAGAGGAATCTGGGCTTCATGCCGTATCCATTCTCCATAATTTGTTTTATCGCCCCATTTACCTGCGGGAATTGCATATAAACCCCAATGTATGAAAAGACCAAATCGTGCTTCTCTCCACCATTTCATACGCTGGTCTTTTTGTTCTTTACTTTCTTTAGTATAATCTTGGGCTAACGCCGTAAAAGAAAATATTATGATAGTAAATACAAGTATAATGAAACATAGAAATGTTATTTGATAAGTTTTAATCATGATAGGTCTCCATTTACTCTTTTGTGGTTTTAATTGATTAAAATACAATATGATAAAAGTTAATTAAAAATCAAAAATAATTTAACAATAGTTTTAATTATATTTTTTAAAGTGTTATAATATAAGAAAGCATTAAATATGATGGCTTATTTAAGTATTGGTAGTAATTTAGGTGAACGGTTTGATAATATTACCAATGCCATCAGAAAGTTAAATGAAATATCCAAAACAAAAGTTAAAAAGGCTTCGAACATATACGAAACGGAGCCCGTAGGTAATAGAAATCAACCTACTTTTTTGAATATCGCAGTGGAGATTGAGACGGAATTAAGTCCGCTTGAACTCCTGAGCGAAATAAAAAAAATTGAATATCAATTAGGAAGAACACCCCAACAAGAAAGATGGGGACCACGCATTATTGATATTGACATCATTTTATATAATGATTCAATTATCAATGATGTTCAATTAGTTCTTCCTCATGCAGAGTTTCGCAACCGTCGTTTTGTTCTACAACCTCTTGCGGATTTATGTGGCAGTAAAGTTGACCCAATTACGGGTAAAACAATTGAAGAATTATTATTAGGTTCGGAAGTCAAAGGTAAAGTAGTAAAAACAGAGTTAAAAGTAACTCTTGAACCGCTCCGCTTGGAGCCCTAAAGGGACCGGGACGGATTCAGTATGATGAAGTCACGGTTCAGGAGAAAAAAATGAATAAAAAGGCAGTAGTACATTTCTTAGAGCAAAAGCAGAAGAAAGAAAAGATTGCATTATTAACGGCTTATGATTTTCCTACCGCCCAATTGGTAGAAGAAGCAGGTGTAGATGGGATTTTAGTAGGAGATTCTTTAGGAATGGTAGTAATGGGAGGAGAAAATACGCTAAAAGTTTCTATGGATATAATGACATATCATACCTCCATTGTTACCCGTGCTGTAAATAATACCCTCGTTATAGCGGATATGCCCTTTTTATCTTATCAAATTTCCCCTGAAGAGGCATTAAAAAATGCAGGTAGATTAATCTCCGAAGGAGGTGCCCAAGCAGTAAAGTTAGAAGGTCCTGTATCTAAATATGGTGATGTTATCGAAAAGATAATCAAAGCAGGAATCCCAGTGATGGGACATATAGGATTAACTCCTCAATCCATACTTGAAATAGGTGGTTATAAAGTTCAAGGACGCTCAGAAGCCTGTCGAAAAAGATTAAAGAAAGAGGCTAAAGAATTACAAGAAGTGGGATGCTTTTCTATTGTGCTTGAATGTATTCCTTCAGATTTGGCAAAAGAAATAACCGAAAGTTTAGATATTCCCACTATAGGAATTGGTGCCGGACCTGATTGTGATGGCCAAATACTTGTATGTTATGACTTATTAGGTTGGGGAAAGGCTCGTTTTGCCAAGACTTATATAAATATTCGTGAAAATATGAAGGAGGCTTTTTCTACTTTTGTAAATGAAGTGAAACAAGGTAAGTACCCGGAAGAAAAACATGGGTATACATAAGGAGAAAAGACATGGAAACTATAAATACTCCAGAAGAAATGCGTAATTGGTCCCTAATTCAGAAAAAGGAAGGACATACAATTGGTTTCGTTCCAACTATGGGGGCTCTTCATGAGGGACATTTAAGTTTAATGCGGGCTTCTGTGGCAGAAAATGATGTGACTGTAGTAAGTATTTTTGTTAATCCTACCCAGTTTGCACCTAATGAAGATTTTGAGTCCTATCCTCGTTCTTTTGAAAAAGATAGCAAAATGTGCTTTTCCATAGGTGTTGATATAATTTATGCTCCTACCGTAGAAACTATGTATCCTGAAGATTATTCTACTTATGTAGTAGTAGAAAAAGTATCCGAGGGCTTATGCGGGGCATCTCGTCCTCATTTTTTCCGTGGTGTTGCAACGGTGGTAACTAAATTATTTAATGCAGTTCTACCTGATAGAGCCTATTTTGGACAAAAAGATGCCCAACAATGTGCTGTTATCAAAAGAATGGTACGGGATTTGAATATGGGTATAGAAATTATTGAAATGCCTATCGTCAGAGAACCCGATGGATTAGCAATGAGTTCTCGCAATCAATATTTAACCCCTGCTCAAAGAAAAGAAGCCTTATGTTTATCAAGAGGATTGTTCAAAGTAGAGGAACTTATCAAAAATGGAGAAAAATCTATTGAGCGTATAAAAGAGGTACTTTCGTCAGAAATGTCTAATGTAGATATTGACTATATAGAAGTAGTAGATGCAGAGACGATGAAACCGTTATCTACTCTTCAAGGAGAGGTATTAATTGCAGTAGCCGCATGGGTAGGAAGGGCAAGATTAATAGATAATATAAAAATAAAAATTTAGTATATGGAGACCGTAAAATGTTCCTCACAATGCTTAAAAGTAAAATACATCGAGCAAAAATTACTGATGCAAACTTGAATTATGAGGGAAGTATTACTATAGATATTGATTTGCTAAATAAAGCAAACATTCATCCCTATGAAGCGGTTCATGTGTTCAATATTAATACGGGTGACCGTTTCATTACTTATGCTATAGAAGGTCCAAAAGGAAGTGGTGCTATTTGTTTAAATGGTGCAGCGGCACGTTTGGGTCAACCCGGTGATTTACTTATTATTGTGTCTTTTATTCAAATTCCTGAAGAACAAGCAAAAGGCTGGAAACCGATTGTTGTTCATGTAGATAAAGATAATAAGCCCATCTAACATTCTTAAATAAAAGATATCCCTTCCGTTTCCTATCTTTTTCTATGAAAATTTTCTTCTGTTTTTGATATTATAAGCCTTTAATTGCATTAAATAAAGGGTAATAAATGACTCATCGAGAACGGGTAATTCGTGCTTTAAATTTTTTAGAAACCGACCGTATTCCTATGGATTTAGGAGGTATGGACTCCACAGGAATAAGTGCTTTTGCATATCCTCATTTAGTTAAATTTTTAGAATTAGAGGAAAGGTTGCCTTATGTCCATGATACAGGACAAATGCTTGCTTTGCCAGATTTAGATGTTCTCGATACTTTAGGCTGTGATGTAATAACAATTAGGATGGGGTTTGCAAATGGGTATGTAGAGGAAAATCAATGGGATTATTTTGATTTTGGTGGTAGATTATCAGCAAAAGTGATAAACGCATCTTGTTTTAAAGTTTTAGAAGATGGAACAGTTACCCAGCCTGACTATGGTTTAAGAATGCCTCCTGACTCTTATGTCTTTGATTCTGAACATGGTGGACAACCCGTTTTTTTTGACAACGATTTACCCGAACTTGATTTAGGAAAAATAAAAGAGGATTTGCTTAATCACAAATTAAGTGATGAGACGATAGAAAAAGTTTCGGAAATTTGTAAAAAAGCGTATGAGGAGACAGACCGTGCTCTTTTCTTAAATGGACCAATGCTGGGCATTGGTATTGGGAACTTTGGAGGAGTGGGTTATTTCCCATTACTATGTTTAACGAATGAAGAAAAAGTAAAGGAATTACATGAAATTCTACTAAATCACGCTATTTCCGAACTGGAGAGATTACTTCCCCATGTAAAAGATTATGTCCATATATATATGTGTAATGCAGATGATTGGGGAACTCAAAGTAATCTTATTGCATCTCCTGATACATTTAAACGGCTCTTTCTTCCTTATTATCAGGAATTCAACAGATATATTCATACTCAGGCACCTCATATTAAGACTTTTTTACATAGTTGCGGTGCTGTTTATGACTTATTGGATTCTTTTATAGAATGTGGATTTGATATATTAAATCCTGTCCAATGGACTGCTGGGAAATACAATTATCATGACTGGAAGAAGAAATGTGAAGGGAGAGTGGTTTTATGGGGTGGTGGAATTGATACTCAAAAAACACTTCCCTTAGGTAATAAAGAAGATATTATTAAACAGGTTTCTGAAATTGTATCCGTATTTTCCAGAGGAAGTGGATATGTATTTTGTTCTATTCATAATATTCTTGCAGAAATCGAACCATGGAAAATAAAAACAATATATGAAACTGCTCAATCAATAAAGGGATAAAAATCTTATATAAATCTTATATAAAATTTAGTTAACATTAGAAACAGGAAAAGCGTTTTATAAATGAATAATGACAAACCCAACTTTGAATCATACTCTGATGAAGATTTAGCCCTTCTCTGGAAGAAGGGTGACTTAAAAGCATTCGAAGAAATCGTTCGAAGGTATCAAGGAAAAGTTTATGCTACAGCATATCGGGTAACCGGTAATCGAGAGGACGCTCTGGATGTGACACAGGAAGTTCTGGTTAAAGCATACGAAAAAATAAATCAATGGGAACCACGAGGTTCCTTCTTACCATGGCTTTTAAGATTAACCGTTAACCGTTCTATAGATTACCTACGGAAAAGAAAAAGAACAAGCCATGAAAGTTTAAATGAAGGAATCGCTAAAGTTAATGAAGACGAAATACATTACATCGTTTCACCATCTAATCCTGCAGATTTATCCAGAGCCAAAGAAATTGATGAAAAAATAAGAAATGCTTTAACTAAATTATCAAAAACCCAGCAAACAGTATTCGTATTAAGACACTATCAAGGTTATTCTTTAAGTGAAATTGCGGAACACTTAGGATGTACCGTTGGTAGTGTTAAAGTTCATTTATTTCGGGCATTACAAAAATTAAGAAATGAATTAGGGAAATTTGATTTATGAAAATCGAAATTGCTTCATGGCTTTACTGCATGTTTAATCCCTGCAGTTATTATGAAAAATTAATCGTTTCTGTATGTTGTGATGAAATAAGCGATGAAGAATTGTCCGAATTACAAAAGCATATAGAAAGTTGCAAAAAATGTAAAGAAAAATATGACGATATACTTCTTTTTTCTCAGAAAATTAATCAGGTTAAAGATGTTTTATATAGTACAGAAATTTTAGAAGATATAAATGTTATTCCTTATATTAGAGATAAAGTTTCCAAGGAAAAAGGTAAGAAAACACCCCTAATTCAACCCAAACTACAAATTGCATACAGTCTTGGAGCCATCTCTCTTGTCCTTATTTATGCATTTGTGAATATATTTATTTTACAAAAGCAGGACAAGGTAGGAAATAATTCCGCATCGTTTACATCACTATCATCCCCTGAACAAGGAATCGTTACTACTTATGACGGTCCCTTAGAGAATCAAAAAGATAAACTAAGAGAATTTATTAAAAATAATAATGGGCAATCCATTGCAGGACAAGCATTACTCCTTTTAGCCGATTTGGAATACACTTCATCAGAACATTATGATGAGGCTTATCGTTTATACTCACAATTAAGAAGCAATTACCCTAATATCTTTTCTTCTTCACCGGAAGCCGTTTATCGTTATAACCTTTTAGATGAGATAAAAAAAGATAAATTTAAACCTTTATACGAATTAAATTCTTCTCTTGCAAATAATGATAATTCTATAAAACAGTTAGAAAAAATAGTAGCCAATTATCCGGGGACGATGGTTGCTAATTTAGCCGTTTCTTACATGATTGATTGTATAAGTAATTCAAGTAATCTTAATAATCCAGAACAAACAATAAAAGCCTTAGAAGATTTGAAAGGACATTTAACAGAACCCATAGCCATTGCTCAAGTCAACTATGTGTTAGGAAATATCTATTGGAATCAAAAGAAAGATTATGAAAAGGCGAAAACATCATTTCAATATGTAGTTAATTCCGAATCTAAGCAACTATCCCCCCTTGCAAATGAGGCTTTAATGCGACTTGTTCATTTACCATAATTTTATAAATTTTCTATTTCCCTTCTTGAATATTTCTTCGTTTATAATTGTATCCAGAGTTAAGGCATTTAAAATATAAGGAAACCCTTTCTTTATGATTGAACCGAAAAGTTTCGAAAAACAATTTGTAAAAGAAGGAATTATTAGCGAAGAACAGGCAAAGAAAATAAGAGAAGAAGCTAACGAAAAAGGTCTTCCTATAAGCCAAATTCTTATTCAAAAAGGGATAACCACAGAGGAAACGGTTTACTCCCTTTTAGCCAATTATTGCGGGCTCAATTTTGTTATTGTATCGAATACGGAAATTCCACAAGAACTAATAAAGTCTGTACCGGCTCGTTTTGCTACACATTATGAATTTGTTCCTGTAAAAGAAAAAAACAATACACTGGTTGTTGCTGTTTCTGACCCACTTAATGCAGGTCTATTAGATGATATAAGACTTGTGCTAAAAAAAAGAATTGAACCTGTAGTAACAACACCCAAAGAAATTCAACGAGCCATTAAAGAATACTACGGTGTTGGAGCAGATACCGTTGAAAGAATTTTAGTTAGTGAGGAACATACAGGTGAAGAGGTCAATTTAGAATCTACGGCAGTCAGTGCAAATTTAGGTGATGAAACAATCGATGCTTCTATAATTAAATTCGTAAACGAATTAATTGTTGAGGCAATTCGTGCGGAAGCAACAGATATTCATATAGAACCCTTTGATGACTTTTTACGCGTTCGCTTCCGTATAGATGGTATTTTACATACAGTGCCCACTCCTCCTTCAATACGCAATTTTCATTCTTCTATCGTTTCGCGTATAAAAATCATGGCAAATTTAAATATAGCCGAAAAAAGATTGCCTCAGGACGGAAAAATCATGGCAAATTTGGGTGATGGTAAATATGATTTGCGTGTTTCTATCCTTCCTACTCCTCATGGAGAAACAATAAATATCCGTATCTTATCAAGAACATCTATGTTCCTTTCTCTTGATAAATTAGGTTTTTCAAGTGATGACATTAAACTGTTTAATTCTTTTATTACAAAACCTTATGGAATTATTTTAGTTACAGGGCCAACGGGAAGTGGTAAAACTACAACTCTATATGCAGCCCTGGATAAACTTAATCGAACAGACCGAAAAATTATCACCATAGAAGACCCAATAGAATATCAAATGCAAGGTATCACACAAATGCAGGTTCATCCCCGTATAGGGTTTGATTTTGCTACAGGTTTGCGTTCTATGCTTCGTCATGACCCGGATATCATGCTCGTCGGAGAAATTCGTGATTATGAGACCGCCGAGATGGCAATCCGTTCCAGTTTAACAGGGCATTTAGTTTTAAGCACCTTACATACAAATGATGCTCCTGGTGCGGTAACTCGTTTAATTGATATGGGTGTAGAACCGTTCCTTATATCAAGCACAATGATTGCTTCAATGGCACAAAGACTTGTCCGCAAAATCTGTAATCAATGCAAAACCAAGGATAATCCCGACCCGTATGTGTTAGAAGCCGAATTTGGTTACAAAAAAGAAAATAACGATATAATCTTTTATAAAGGGAGTGGCTGTGAACATTGTCGTTCTACGGGGTATCGGGGTCGAATGGCTATTTGTGAAATTATGCCTTTCTCACCAATGATAAAAGAATTAACTGTTCAAAGGGCTACTTCCGTTGCTATAAAAAAACAAGCATTATCCGAAGGCATGAAAACATTAAGAGCATCTGGCTGGCAGAGGATTATGGAAGGATTAACCACAGTAGAGGAGGTATTGCGGGTAACAGCTGATGCTGAAATCATGGAGGAAACTCATGCCGACATTTGAATATGAAGTAAAAAAAGGTCCCACGGAGATTATCAAAGGTAAAATTGAAGCAGAATCCCGAAAATCGGCTGTAAGTCGCCTTCGTGAATTAGGTTATTTCCCATTAAAAGTTGAAGAAGTTTATTCTGCAAGCTCAAACGAAAAAAAAGATAGAAAAAGAATTACACTATCTGGCTGGGAAAGAATTAAATTAAAAGATAGAAATGTTTTCCTTAGACAATTAGCAAACTTATTTGAATCGGGGATGGTTCTCACTCGTGCATTGAGGACTATTATAGAACAAACTCCCAATCGAGCCATGATAAAGGTTGTTGAACAAATTTACGAAGATGTCCAGAAAGGAAGTAATCTGGCTGATGCTTTTGAAAAGCATCCCAAAATATTCTCTCCCATGTATTGCAGTATGGTTCGTGCAGGTGAAACAGGTGGAATGTTAGACGAGGTACTGTGGAGAATTGTTGCTTTTAGTGAGCAAGAAGAAGAATTACGGGGAAAAGTAATTTCCGCACTAATCTACCCGGTGTTTCTACTAATCGTCGGGAGTATTGCCATTTTTATCCTGGTATCTTTTGTATTCCCAAAATTTATTGCTGTTTTTGAAGATTTTAACGCTCAATTACCTCTACCAACTATTATCGTAATGAAATTCTGTGGTTTTATGGGCACATGGTGGTGGGCTGTTATTTTTGTCGGGATTTTATTTTCATTAGCCATGTATTCTTATTTCAAAACATCAGAAGGGAAAAGGCAAAAAGATACCTTTTTGTTAAGATTTCCTGTAGTCGGTGGAGTTATCCAGAAGTATGAGATGGCAAAATTTGCAAGAACATTTGGAACACTAATGGATAATGGGGTTCCTGTCCTGACTGCGTTAAAAATTACAGGAGAAACGATGACCAATGCAGTGATTCGTGATGAAGTGCAAACTACCCATGATTTAGTAAAAGAAGGTGAAAGTATCAGTGATAGCTTAAAAAAATGCCCTCACTTCCCCCCTATTGTTGTAAGTATGTTCGCAGTAGGTGAAGAAAGCGGTAGAATTGGTATCATTGCTAAAAGAATTGCAGATGCGTATGATATAGAAGTAGATAGAGCCGTTAAAGCAATGGTTACATTATTTGAACCTACTTTGATTGTTATTATGGGTGTAATCATAGGTTTTCTTGTAATTGCAATGCTTTTACCTATGCTTACATTAACTTCTGCTATCGGAACATAAAATTAAATCTTAGGAAAGGGTATCTTATGCTTAAAATGCTACTCTGTGTCTCTTTGTTCGTTTTATTTATATCATTTTCATTAATAGCAGAAGACCTCTCTCCTATGGTTCCTTATGACCTCCGTTGCGAATATTTGAAAGAACCTTTAGGGGTTGATTTATTAAATCCATGCTTAACATGGAAATTGAAAAATAATTCTTCAGAAAAAGGTATTTTTCAAACTGCATATAGAATTATTGCTTCTTCCAGTCTTGAAAAATTGAACCAAAACGCAGGGGATTTATGGGATACGGGGAAAGTCAATCAAAACAACTTGCAAATACAATATGCAGGAAAAACATTAGAACCCGGGTTAAAAGTTTGGTGGAAAGTATGTGTTTGGGACCAAAAAAACCGTGTTTCGGAATTTAGTGAGCCTTCTTTTTGGGAAATGGGATTAATTTCGGATAATAACTGGAATGCAAATTGGATTGAACCTCCTGATGAAATATATCCAAGAAATATGACTGATAAAGAAATTTTTAATTTCAATCCTGCTTTATTATTTCGCAAGGCTTTCGCTATAACTGATAACATTGAAAAAGCAAGGTTATACATAACCGGTTTAGGCTACTATGAATGCTATATAAATGGAATTAGAATTGGCGACCATCAATTAGACCCGGGCTGGACAAATTTTAGTAAACGGGTATTCTATTCAGTATATGATGTTTCCAATTTTATCACGAATGGTAATAATGTTATCGGGGTGCAAATAGGTTCAGGCTGGTATAACCCATTACCCTTAAGAATGTGGAAAAGGTTTAATCTACGGGAATCACTGACTATTGGTATTCCTAAAGTTAAGGCTATGTTGGTGATATATACAAAAAATGGTGAAAAAATAACTTTAAATACAGATAAAAATTGGAAAGTAACTTTATCACCTATTGTAAAAAATAATGTGTATTTGGGTGAAGAATATGATGGTAGAAAAGACCCAAAAGGCTGGAATGAAAACACTCTATTTGACGATTCAAACTGGAAAAATGCTATTGTTGCAAAAGATTTAAATCTTGGAAAATTATTAGCCCAACCAATACCCCCTATCAAAGTAGGTGAACGATATTCACCACTAAACTATAAAAAAATCACAGAAAACAAATGGCTGGTTGATTTTGGACAAAATATGGCAGGTCGAATTTTTATGAAAGTTAAAGGAACAGAAGGTCAAAGAATTCAAGTAAGATATGGTGAACTGTTATATCCCGATGGTAACTTAAATCCAATGACATCAGTTTGGGGACAAATAAAAAATCATCAAATACCTGAAATTTCAGATGAGCCATTTACGGCAGAACAGAAAGATGTATTTATATTAAAAGGAGATGAGGTAGAAACTTTAACAACCCATTTTACCTATCACGGATTCCGATATGCAGAAATAGACGGAGTTGAGGATTTTTCTTCTATAAAGGAAATTTTTGCAGAACGCCTTCATACGGCTGTGGAAAAAGATGGAAATTTTGAAACTTCCGAAGGTCTACTTAACCTTATCCAAAAAATGTGCGATGAAACATTGTTAAGCAATTTACATAGTGTTCAGACTGATTGTCCACATCGCGAAAAATTTGGGTATGGCGGAGATATTGTAGCTGCCAGCGAATTTGCTATATTTAATTATGATATGTCAGCCTTTTATAGAAAAGTAGTGAGAGACTTTGCTGATGAAATCCGTCCTAACGGGGGTTTTACAGAAACGGCTCCTTTTGTAGGCATTGCTGATTGTGGTTTGGGAGAAGGAAGTGGACCTATTGCATGGGGTTCCGTTCATCCTTTATTACTATGGCAATTATACCAATATTACGGAGACAAAACACTTATTGAAGAGCAATATCCTTACGCTAAAAAATGGTTCGAATTATTAGTAAAAAGTGCAGAAAACGGGATAATAAAGCAATGTATTGGAGACCATGAAAGTGTTGTTGATAAACAAGTCGAAGTTACTGCTACCGCCTATTATTACCTAAATGCAATTTTGTTAGAAAAATTAGCAAACATTTTGAATTTACAGGAAGATAGCAAATATTATCAAAAAACGGCTGAAGAAATTAAACAAAAATTTAATAATAAATTTTTTAATCCTGCGGAAGGGAAAATAGGTATAGGTTCACAGGCAAATCAAACCCTTTACTATGCATTTTCTATGGGAACACCTGACCAACTTTCTATGGCAGGAAATTATCTTATAAATGATGTAATATCTCGAAATAACAAACTGACTACAGGGATTTTTGGAACAAAATATCTACTCAGTACGCTTTGTGAATTGGATAGACAGGATTTAGCCTATCAAATTGTTATGCAAAAAGAATGTCCCGGCTGGAGATTTATGTTAGAAAATGGCGCTACTACATTATGGGAACACTGGGAATTTAGCGACAACACTTTTTCGCACAATCATCCTATGTTCGGTTCTATAAGTGAATGGTTTTATAAATATTTAGGAGGGATTTCACCTTCGGATTCTGCCTGTGGTTTTGATAAGGTAATTATTAAACCCATGTTTTTGTTACCCATTCAAAAAGTTAATTGTTCTTATGATAGTATCCGTGGCGAAATTATCTCACAATGGGAAAAGAAAAACCATGTAATTGACTGGCATATACAATTACCCCCCAATTGTGAGGGAAATATTATTCTTCCTGCTATGTTTAAGAAAATAACTGTAAATGAACAGGACTTACTCAATAATCCACATATATCTGATTACAAAACAGAAGGAAATAAAATAAAATTTAAAATCCAGAATGGAAATTATAATTTCAAATTACTGAATTGATTTAATCTAAAAAAGAAAAAAATCGTTTTTTACTCTTTTTTTGTCCCTATTAACCCATCAATAACAAGTTTTTTACCGTCCCACATACCCGTTTTTATCATACCCAATACCATTATATCTATAACACCATTATCATATAGTTTATATTCTGCCTCTATTCCTTTTGGAGATAATTTATTTACTACGCCTCCTTTTATATGTACTTTATCCTTACTTATAAACTTTATATCAAATTCCTCAAAACGCCAAAATGTGCCTATTAAACCTTTATGAAGTTCACTTAAAGGCTCATTATTAACAACATTTTCGTCTGAAACAATTTCCTTTTGATTATATGACCCCGCAGAAGGCAGTAACGGCTCTGACTTTATATCTTCTACACTTTCTTTTTCCTGACTACATCCTGTAATAACTCCTAAAAGACTTAATATTAAACAAAAAATCTTCATTATTTTCTTCATCTACGAATTCCTTTAATAAAATTTCAAATGATTAAATCCGATAGATATGATAAATGTAAAAATAAGAGTGTAAAAAACATCTATACAATGATTATAACGAAACTATAACCCTTTCAGGTAATACAACAAAATAATTAATATTTACACCATATTTCCTTTATAAACCTACTCTCCCAATTTATTTGTAGAGTAATTGTATAATTATAAAAAATTTGGTGATTATCCATTTACATCTACCAAGAAGATGGAGGTTAAAATTAATGAAATTCCGTGGAGACGAATAATTATTCGTCTCTACCATTCTAACATTAACAGCCGTCCATAAGTAAATCGGGTCTTTTCCAGAACACTGCCTTGTCTTGGCGACCATTCCCGACTACAGGTATAGCACTTATAGATACATCTCCTTATACAGCCTACCCGTTTGGAGGAGCAAAAAGGGCAGGTGGTATAGGTCTTCAACAAGCCCAGGGCTTGCAGGTACCTGCAAGCCTTCTCTTCATCCGCTGACTTCTTGGCTACTTCCATAATCTCTATTTCATTTCTTCCTATAACTATCTTATATCTCCTATCCTACATGTGGAATATATCATATAATTACCAAAAATTATTTATCTTATGCAATCTATAAGTTGTCTTCCTATTTCGTTATTTAAATAAAAACCTTTTGCGGTGGGTTTATATATGCCTTGGTTATATTCCAAAAAACCTTTCTCAATCAGATTATTTAATGCGGAACCGAAATCTGCCTCAATATGAGTGGAAAATCTATTAAAGTAACTTTTTTCATGTATTCCTTCGGAAAGTCTAAAATGTTGAATTAAAGTTTCTAATTTTATTTCGTTATCAGATAAGTAATCCATCTCTTCTTTCTTACCTGGGTATTTTATATATTCATCTATCGTTGAGATATTGGCACATCGTAAATTACCTAAAAATGAGAATGCCCCTGTTCCTATACCTAAATAATATTCATTATGCCAGTATATTAAATTATGGATACATTGATAATTTTTTTTGGCGAAATTAGAAATCTCATAGTGTTCGTAATCATTTGAATTTAAATATATTTCAGCATATTTATATAAATCAAGACAAAAATCATCATCAGGTTTGTCTTTTAACTTCTTTTCATACAAGGGGGTTCCTTTCTCGAATGTTAAATTATAAGTTGATATATGTGAAGGACTTAACTCTACAGCAGTTCTTAAGTTTTCTTTCCATCTTTCCTTTGTTTGAAATGGAATGCCAAATATAAGGTCTAAACTCCAGTTCTCAAAATAATTTGAAATAATTTTGCATGCATCTATCGCCCTTTTTGCATTATGTCTTCTGCCTAAATATTCTAATTCATCATCAAAAAATGTTTGAATACCAATACTAACTCTATTTACTCCTA
>DAOSUS010000061.1 GCA_035378955.1 Candidatus Hydrogenedens sp.
ATCATTCGCACCTTTACTTTATTTTATCGAGAAATAGACACTCCCACACAGAATACCCTTTTGATAATTGCCAGTCTTACCATGCTCATAGGAGTTCTCGGTGCTGTATCTCAAAATGAAATTCGGCGTATTCTTTCCTTTCATATCATATCTCAGATTGGTTATATGCTTATGGGACTTGCTTTATGGACTACATTAGGAGTTGCCGGTGCCATCTACTTTATTGTCCACAATATTGTTGCTAAATCAAATCTATTCTTTATAAGCGGTATCATTAACGAAAAAACAGGCAGTTATCACCTTAAATCGCAAGGAAATCTATATAAAGAACTACCAATGCTCTCGGCTTGTTTTCTCTGTTCCGCATTATCTCTTGCTGGTTTACCTCCTCTGTCGGGTTTCGTCGGTAAATTGGCATTAATAATAGCAGGTATTCATGCAGGTGCTTATATTACTGTTTTCATATCCATACTTGTAAGTTTCCTTACTTTATTTTCAATGACAAAAATATGGATATATACCTTTTGGGGAACATCAAATTATAAAAAAGAAATTTCCACTGAACCAGAGAAAAATTTATTTTTTGCATACAGTGCTGTGATAATACTTGCTTTACTGACTGTTTTATTGGGTGTATTTGGAGAAACTTTTATTGATATATCCGAAAAGTCCGCTCAAAGTTTACTTCAGCCATTGACTTATATAGAAAAGGTTATGGAGTATTAGTATGAATTCCAACTTGTTTCTGGCAAATGTTCTTTTAAGTTTAATCTGGGCCTTTATCTCAGGTACTTTGTCTTTTGCAAGTATCCTATTGGGATTTGTTATTGGATATATGATTTTATTTATCATATATGGCAAAGAAGCAGATTATTTTCTTAAAGTCATTCGTATTTTTTTGTTTGCATTTCGTTTTATTTGGCTATTATTTTTATCAAATATTGAAGTAGCCATTGAGGTGCTTCGCATTCGTCCAAAATCCGCCCCCGGAATTATTGCTTATCAACTTCATTCTACCAATCCGTTGGAAATAACTTTATTTGCAAATTTTATATCATTAACTCCCGGAACCCTAAGCGTGGATATTTCAGAAGACAATAAGGTTCTTTATATTCACGCTTTGTTTGCTAATAATCCTGAAAAATTGAAAAAAGATATTGAAGAACAATTGGAAAAACCATTAAACACAATTTTTAACTGATATATGATTTTTTCGAGTATAGTTATATTTACAATTATGGTTGTTGTAGGGATAATTTTTGCCCTGATACGACTTGCTATAGGTCCTACTCTGGCAGACCGTGTAGTGGCTTTAGACCTGATAACAACTCAAATTGTCGGCATAATCGCTGTTTATTCCATTGCCATATCAAACTCCACATACCTGATTGATGCAATAACAATTACTATTCTTTCCTTTTTAGGGACAGTAACCTTTGCCTATTATTTAGGAATTGGAGGGAAACCATGATAAAAGAAATCCTCACCTCGCTATTTTTACTTTTGGGTGGTTTTTTTATGTTATTAGCCGGTTTCGGAATACTGCGTTTTCCTGATGTATATACTCGGATGCATGCTGCCACAAAAAGCGGAACTTTAGGTGTTACAGGAGCCTTAATTGCATTGTCTCTTTATTTTTGGGATACAGAAATTACAGTGCGTGCTATGTTACCCATCCTATTTACTCTTATTACGGCACCTGTTGCAGCACATTGTATTAGTCGTTCTGCATTCAAAAGCGGTGTAGAACTGTCAGAGAACAGCGTTATAAACGAGTTTGAACAAAATCAAGAAATTTCAACAGACGAACAAATTAAATAGATGGTTTTGTTTCAGCAGTTTCAGGTTTGTTGATAGTATCTCCCTGTTTTAAATCTACAGCTTCTTTTACAAGAGGGGCAATTTGTTCTGCGGGTAAAACAATAATTAATGAATTAGTCTCTACCTCATCTTTCCATTCCTGCACTACCCGTAAAGTCCCCATACCCACAAATTTCCCATCCATTGAAAATAAAGGCGAACTCAAAATATCAAAAGAACGGCTCTGGCTTAATGTGTAAAAAAGAAAAGGTTTTTCAATAATACTCTCTACTCTCAATACGGTTGCACTATGAGTGCGACGAGCCACTTTCCCATGTTGCATAATTAATAACAAGGGGTCTAATAATTGGGGTGCCGCAATATCATCTTTTTCTAAGGATACCTTGACTAAATCTTCTGGAATTGGTTCTTTGGCTCGGATAACCATAACATCGCGTTCTTTATCCTGTAAAAGCACTTCAGCGGGAATTTCTTTTTCATCTTTCAAAATCATCTTTATAGAAGCGATACGGATATTAATTGTATTTCGTAATTCCTGGTCTAACAATATTGATGGGTCAAGTGCCGAAAGAGCAAGAATTGCCATACCAGCAGGCTTTACCAACACTGCAGTGCATTGTCCAACAGTTTCTTCATCTCCATCCGATGAGGTAATTAATAAATTGGCTCTAACTGTAATGACAGAAGAGGCATATTGTTGAAAGACTTTTCTACCTGATTCCGCTATTTCATCAGCAAAAATATTAACAACAACAAATATAAAATTAGCCACCAAAATAAAAATAGGGAAAGATTTTATAAACTTCATAAAAACTTCTTTACTTTACATGTATTAAATAATGAATTAAAATGAACTTAAACTGTGTTTTATTATAACACAACCTTATAAAATTCTTACAGTGGGATATTTAAGAGACATCTATGTTATTATATTAGCAAGAGTGAAGAGGTTTTTATTGGAAATTTAAAATATGGCTATTCTTGAAAATATAAATTCACCTAAAGATATTAAAACCCTTTCTTTAGACCAGTTAGAACTATTGGCGGAAGAAATTCGCAAAAAAATTATTTCTACGGTCTTAATCAATGGGGGGCATTTGGCATCTCCCCTGGGAGTAGTGGAACTGACTATTGCATTACATTATGTTTTTGACATCGGTAAAGATATTCTTATATGGGATGTCGGACATCAATCTTATGCTCATAAAATACTTACGGGAAGAAACCACAATTTTGATACACTCCGAAGAAAAGGGGGAATTAGTGGCTATCCGCGTCGTGAGGAAAGCCCCCTTGATTTTTTTGGCACGGGTCATAGTTCCACATCTATATCTTCTGCATTAGGGATGGCTATTGCTCGTGATATAGAAAAAGAAAATAATCATGTTATAGCAGTTATTGGAGATGGAGCCATGACAGGGGGCATGGCAATGGAAGCATTAAGTCATGCGGGGCACCTTGGAACAAATCTGCTGGTAATATTGAATGATAATGAAATGTCTATCGCTCCCAATACAGGGGCTTTAGCAAAATATTTTAATCGCCTTATTATGGCTTACCCTTATAAAAGGGCAAAAGAAGATGTTGGAAGTTTCGTAAAACGAATTGTAGGAGAACGCGTTACCCGAACCATTCAGGATTTGGAGAAATCGGTAAAAGGCTTTATTACAAAAGGTTCCTTATTCCAAGAATTGGGTTTTAATTATATCGGTCCTGCCGATGGACATGATTTACCTTTATTAATGGAATGTTTTCAAAATCTGAAGTATTTTGCGGGTCCTGTTTTGTTTCACTGTCGAACGGAAAAAGGGAAAGGATACAAAGAGGCGGAAAAAGACCCTCAAAAATATCACGGAATTAAACCTAAAAAAATTTACAAATCCGATGAAGAAGGGGATGGAATTCTATTAACCCAACCTGTTGAAGAAATAGGAAAAAGTTTTACAGAACATTTTAGCGATGCAATATGTAAACTCGCTGAAAAAGATAATCGAATTGTTGCTATAACTGCCGCAATGCCAGCAGGTACGGGATTGACTACTTTTGCGGAAAAATTCCCACAACGATTTTTCGATGTAGGAATATGCGAACAGCATGCGGTAACTCTTGCCGCTGGGCTTGCCTGTAAAGGATTTCGACCTGTGGTTGCTATTTATTCGACTTTTTTACAACGGGCTTATGACCAGATTATTCATGATGTTTGTTTGCAAAATTTGCCCGTTATTTTCGCTATAGACCGTGCCGGGCTTGTTGGTGAAGATGGTCCCACTCACATGGGGACTTTTGACCTTTCCTTTTTGCGGGTCATACCCCAATTAAAGATTTGTTCACCTCGCGATGGCTTTGATTTAGAAAAACTTTTAGAAATAGCCCTCCTTCAAGAAGGACCCATTGCAATTCGTTATCTCAAAGCACAATCTATACTTACAGGGTCAACGACAGAACGGAATTACATGGGAGCAGATGTCCTTTCAACAGGAACTGATGGCTATTTTCTTGCCGTGGGAACCAAAGTCCATACCTGCCTGAAAGTATCCCAAAAATTACAAAAAGCAGGGATATCTATCGGTGTTATTGATATGAGATGGGTAAAACCCCTCGATATACAGATACTGAAAAAACTTTCTACCCCGCGTATTTTTACGGTCGAAGAAAATACTTTAATAGGTGGCTTTGGAAGTGCTATCCTTGAATACTTCAATGATAGTTCTTTAATAGAAGAGACAAAGATATATCGTTTAGGGATATCGGATGTTTTTTGTGAACATGCTTCTCGTGAAGAACAATTAAAAATGTTTGGACTAACCGTTGATGAATTATCTGATAAAGTACTTGAAATTTTTGAGATAAATCAACATACGCATGTACCCACTATGTCCTGAACATACAATATTCCTGAAAATTCTTATTAAATTCAAAAGTTGTAAAAAATTGTGGATTTATGGTAATCTTTTAAACCCCAATGTTTATTAGCATGAGGGGCGAGTGGCGGAATTGGCAGACGCGCTGGACTTAGGATCCAGTACCGCGAGGTGTGCGGGTTCAACTCCCGCCTCGCCCACATTACTATTGAACTTTAATAGATAATTAATGAATCATAAAACAACTTAAATATAGGTCAATAATCATGATGGAACAAAAAAACAACAACGAAAATAACATTACTCCCTCTGAATCAGAACAAAAAGATGAGTTGCAAAATGCAACGGAAACTACTTCGGAACAAACAACAACAGAGGAATTGCATGAGCATAAACACCATCACCATGCCCATGATACAGCCGAAGAAGAATTTAAATTTGAAAAAGACCCCGAATATGAAATTGATTACAAAGGAGACTGTTTATATTCCGTAAAGATTTCTATTCCTGCGGTAAATACTAAATCACAGATAAATAAAAATCTGGAAGAAGTAAAAGAACATGCAGAATTGCCCGGTTTTCGTAAAGGGAAAGCCCCCATGTGGTTAGTTGAAAACAAATTTGGCAAAATAGCTCGAAAAGAAGCCCTTGATAAGGTTATAACCGAATCCGTTAAAAAATTAATGGAAGACAATAAATTACGGGCATTTTCTACCCCGCAATTTGAAGGGTTAGAAGAACTTGACAAATTACCAGAAGATAAGGATATATCTTTTCAGGTTTCTTTTGAAGTAGCACCAAGATGCGAATTAGGTAAGTATCGTGGGCTTGAGTTAGAACGAAAAGTCCTTGAACCTGATGAAAATATGATTGCAGAACGGCTGGAACTTTTGCGGAACCGTTTTGCAATTTATCAGTCTATTCCTGATGCAGAAATAGCCAATGGTGACCAGGCAATTATTGATTTTAATGGAACTATAGATGGGGAAAGTTTCCCCGGTGGAACTGCCAACAATTATCCTTACATAGTCGGTTCTAAGAGATTTTTCGGTAAATTTGAAGAAGCACTTATTGGTGCTAAAGTTGGTGAAACGAAAACCTGCGAAGTTGAATTTCCGATAGATTACACGAACAAAAGCCTTGCCGGTAAAAAAGCAATATTCGAAATTAAAATTAAAGACATCAAACGGAAAGAAATGCCTGCATTAGATGATGAATTTGCAAAACAAGCCGGGGCAAAAAATCTTGAAGACTTGAAACAAAAAATTAAGAAAGAACTGGAAGATGCTATATCGGAAGAAACTGATTATCAATTAGAGACAGATGCAATTGAACAGGTTATTGCAAACAGCACATTTGAAATTCCCAAATCACTCATTGAAGAGGTAGCCAAAAATCAGGTAGAAGAACAAATCCAACGAATGATACAAATGCGTATCCCTGTGTCGGAAATTGAAAAACAACGCGAAGAGTTGGAAAAGGATGCTAAAGAAAAAGCAGAAAAAACAATTAAGTGGTATACTGTGGCAAATGAAATAGCCGAAGCAGAAGGGATAGAAATTACAGATAGTGACTACGAGGACGAAGCACAAAACATACAAGGAAGAACAGGGATAGATATAGAAACCATTCGTAACTATATTCAGGAACAAGGCAAAGAAGATGTAAACGATACCATTATTCGAAAAAAAGTAGTTAAACTTATTTTAGACAGTGCCAAAATTGAGACAAAAACTATTTCCCGTGAAGAATGGGAAAAAAAATCTGATTAAGAGAATTAAAAACTATGCATGAAGCAATAGAAAAATTGTTCAAACATGGAATTAACCCTTATTCCGAAAATCCTATTAACCCTCAGGCTGTAACAATATATCAGCAAACCAGTCGGGGAGAAAGGGCTTACGATATTTACTCCCGATTGCTTGAAGACCGAATTATTTTTTTGGGTATGCCTATTGACGACTATGTTGCTAACTATATCATTGCCCAATTACTTTATTTAGAAGCAGAAGACCCCGATAAAGACATAAATCTTTATATCAATAGCCCGGGTGGTAGTGTTACAGCAGGTTTGGCAATATACGATACCATGCAGTTTATCCGTCCCGAAATTACAACCATCTGCCTTGGACAGGCAGCCAGTATGGCAGCAGTCCTTATGTCCGCAGGAACTCCCGGAAAACGCTATGCGCTTCCTTATTCTCGCTTCCTGTTGCATCAATTAATGGGGGGTGTTCGCGGACAGGCTACTGACATCGCTATTCAGGCACAGGAAATTGTTCGGATAGGTGAAACTATTGACCAAATCCTCGCCAGACATACAGGACAACCCATTGAAGTTATCCGAAGAGATACCGACCGCGACTTATTTCTCAGTGCAGACGAAGCAAAAAACTATGGACTAATTGACGAAGTATTACAACGCTCCAAACCTAAAAAAGAAAAATAAAAAAATGCCTAAAACAGTAGCAATCATTGGTGCATCTGCCGACCGTAACAAATACAGTAATAAGGCAATCCGTGCATATATTGCAAAAGGATGGACTGTTTACCCCGTGAATCCCAATATCAAAGAAATTGAAGGGATTCCCTGTTATAAATCCATTGAAGATGTTCCCGAACCTATTGACCGTATCAGCGTATATGTTCCACCTCAAATCGGCAAAACACTTCTCCCCTCCATTGCCAGAAAAAAGCACAACGAACTATACATAAACCCCGGTGCCGAAGACGAAGAACTTATGCAAAAAGCAACACAACTTGGATTAAATCCCATCTACGCTTGCAGTATTATTGCCGTTGGTTCACATCCCTCCTCCTTCTCCGAAAAATAAATACACATTTTACAACAATTATTTTGCTTTTCCGTTTAAGTATATATCTTTCAGAATAATATCGGATGTGTTTTCAGAAACAATGTGTTTTTCTTTTTTGTTGTTGTCAAATAAGTGAATATTAGAGATGACAGGTGTCTGAACATCTGTTAAAAAAAGAGCAGGTCGGATGTCTTTCTCTCCCGTATGTATGGTAATGTTCTCCATATGGATATTTTTAACATGTCTTATAAAAAAACCATAGGCAGGTAGTGTTCCAAACATCCGGTATTCCGGATAAGCATCTTCTTTCTCCTCAGGAACATCTATTTGTTTTTCTACCGCTCCTTTGAATGAAAGATTAATATCACGCAATGTAAGTTCTTCTATATAATGGTTCGGTAGTCCCGAAATAGGACAGCCGATAGAATCGGCACCTGTGGCGATTATATTTGTAAGGATTATTGTTTTCATCGTTCCTACAGAAGTAACAGATTGTCCTGGACAACAAGGGCGTGCACGATTCCCTAAACGAATAAAGATAGGATTGCTTACATTCTGCATGCAAATATTATTAATAACGATATTTTCCGTTATTCCTCCATCTACGGTCTGAATCGTTACGCCAGATATACGGGTATCGTAAATAGTGCAGTTGCTAATGGAAATATTTTGAAAACCACCATTTGATTCTGTTCCCATTTTCAATGCGTTGCACAGGGAACTTAAAATACAATTTGTAATAGTTATATTTTTGCAGGGTTTTGGCGAGGTGCTTTTAAGAACGATAGAATCATCACCAGAAACGATATGGCAATCACTAACAATGACATTTTCACAGGAATCTATATCAATACCATCATTATTCCGATTACAACGGCTATTTATTTTCACATTAGAACAGCGTATATTTTCACATGCAAGTAAATGAACAGTCCACATAGCACCATTTTCAAAAGTTATTCCTTCTAAATTCACCTCTTTACACTCAATCAATCGAACGAGGTAAGGGCGGAATTTGTATATTCTGTTTTTATCCTCTATAAATTGTTCGCCTTGGCCATAAATTTTGCCATAGCCGACAATCCCAATATTTCTTTGTTGTTCTGCAAAAATGAGCGACCTTTGAGAATAATTGTCGGTATAAGAGCGATATGAAGGTTTTATCTCGGGAAAATCTTCAATCTCTGTGCTACTTATTAATACACTTCCTGGACTTAGATAGAGAAATACACCGTTTTTCAAAACAATCGTCCCTGTAAGAAATTTCCCCTGTGGAATAACTACAAATCCACCTCCTTGTTCTGATACAGTGTTAATGGCTTTTTGAATAAATGATGTGTTTAATGTTTTCCCATCTCCAATAGCCCCGAATTTAAGAATAGAAACACCACATGTTTCTATTGTTGGGAAAAGTCTATCATTATTCTCTACCTGTGCATGAGTGATAAAACAAACACTCAGAAAAATACACAATAAGGAAATCAAATATCCTTTCATAATCTCGTCCCTTATTAATTAAGTATATTTAAAATCCCGGCTCTTGTTTTATAAATTGGATTAATAAAACCACCTTTTCCTTCTATTTCTCTTATCAATTGTTTTGCAAGATTAGTATTCTCATCTATGTATATAGCACGAATAATAGGGAGATAATGATTTTTGTGAATACCTGTTGGGTCTTTTTCGATACATTGGTAAAATGTGTCCAAAGCCTCTTGTTTGCGATTTTGTTCCATCAGACTAATAGCCAGGGAATGGTATCCCCAGGGTGTCTGCGGTTGAAGGTATATCGCACATTTAGCGAACCATTCTGCAAGTTCGGGTTTATTCCTATTAAGAGCAGCCCATGCTATGTAATTCCAAATCATAGGGGTAGGTGGATGAATAAAATCAATATAATTTCGTAGTTCATGATGGGCTTCTTCCCGAATGTTATCAGGGGCATTTATTTTCTTCAAAATCTCTATAAAGGGGCTATAGTCTATGCATTCAGGAATATTTTCCATTTCATTAAAAGAGAACGCCTCTTTACTTAAGTGGTATAACCAAAGACCATTCATCCCGGGTAAAAAGGTTTTTTCAAATTTTATCCCTGCCTTATAAAAGTATGCTTCTATAAAATTTTCATCAGGAAAATGAAACACAAACCGTTCTATTACCAGCCATGCACTTTCTTTTTCTTTATCTACAAAAATCCTTTTCAAACAGTTCATAACATCAAAAAAACTATAAACAGGGATTATATCTTTGTTCGGGGTTTCTGTATAGTAGGCAAGCATTTCATTTGTTATCGGAATGGAAATATAAAAAATTCCCCATGTAAGTATCGGTTCATCAGGTTTGCTACTTTGAGAAATAATTTTTCCCGCAGTCTTAAAATCTGTTGTTTTTTGAGATATTGCAGAAACGAAAGTTTGATAAGAAAAAGCGATTAAAAGCCATGCTATCAATATTCTTCTGATTTTGGTCTGTTCAATATTCAAAAGTGTATAAGCAAGCATAGAATACATCGCAAAAGAACTGTAAAGGGTATATCTTGTTTGCATACAGGGCCAGACAAGAAGTGAAAGGAAGGTCAGAATAATAACAGGTGCTATAACAACCGTTAATAGAAAAGAAATAATCGGTTGTGATGTGATTAACCAAAAAGGGAACAAATAAAAAAATGGTATTTGTCCTTTTTTAGTACATTCAGTTTTCCATTTTGAATACAGGTCAAATAAAACATAAGTAAGAGAAAAAACAGAAAAAATAATGAGGAGGGTATCGAACCATAAATGTAATCCTATAATCTCATTAATCCAATAAGGCGTAATAAAAGTGCTTGTGGGTCCTTGATGAAAAAAAGGTTCATTTGTAAGGATAGCATCATCAGCCAATAAATCGGTTAACCATTTATAAACAGACGGAACACCCATAACAAAATCATCTGCTTGGGTATATATAGGAATGGAGTGGGGTGTGAAGAAAAAGAAGATACAGAGGATAATTCCACCTAAACAAGCAGAAAATAATAAGAAAACACTCCTTTTCTCTTTTACAAAATATAGGGATAAGAAAAATATTTCGATAAGAATAAGCAGAAGCCCTGTATAATGTGAGATAAATATAGTGATATTTGCTAATACCCAGAAAAATCCGCGGGAGTACGAAAGTTTTTTGTAAAGCAAGGCTGTTGCAACCAAAGAACATAAACCCACAAATTCATAAAAGATATAGGGTCTTATCATCTGTGCAAATAAAATGTGGAACGGTGAAAGAGCAAATAGAAAAGTAGCCAATAAAGCAGTCCGCCTACCTAAAGAAAGTTTTACAAATATGAAGAACAACAAGAGATTAATTACACCAATGAATACAGAGACCCAGCGAAGTATCTCAATATTTGAAAGAGATATCGAAAATAAACGGAATATAGAATAAAAAATTAAATGGGATAAGGGAACTTGGTCGGAGTGGTAGGCACTAAAAATAGAAAGAAACTCATCGAATGATGGCGAGAGATACAATTTGTATGTGGTAATAAACTCATCAAACCATAAAGAGAGTGAGCCAATACGATAACTTCTCAGAATGAAACCTATAACCAGAATAGTCAGAAGGGATAAAGTATCAACAGCAGAAAAATAGGGCTGTTTCTGATTTTCGTGTTTCAGTTCTGTATCAGATAATTTCATTTACCTTTTATTGTTTTTCAACAGGGTCGGGTTTGGGCGACTGATTGACTAATTTTAATATCGTATCAATAAGAATTTCTCCCGTCATTTCTCCCAATCCAGTGCGAGAAATATATTCATACTTCTTAAAACTGTTCCAGTCCACTTTGGTAAGGATATAACCGAAAGCGTCATTTGTCAATCCAAACAAAAATGGATGGGGAGTAGGCATTTTTCGTTTTAGGTAAAAGCCAATATTGGGAAGGGCTTCCCCAGGAATAGTTACAATTTGAGCAGTTCCAACATTAATCAAGTTAATTCGGGTAGGTATTGTATTTTTTTCTGTAATAGGATATTTAATCGGTGAATTTTTTAAGACCATACGAAGTAACGGAGAATCAATGGGAAACTCAACAGGGGTATTAGTGCAATACAATGTGGGATTTTTCTGAACAGGAGCATCCTTCACGATACGCAATGCTTCACTGGCTAACAATTCTCCAATACGAATACATTCATCCCATGTCTGAATATCTCCATTAGGTCCACGACAATCTGCTGTAACCATACCCCCCTGAGCACTGTTCATGAAAATAGCCATTCCTCCCGTTTCCGCTTCAATCTTATCATATAAAGGACCACATAGGTCAGGAGATAAAATCTTTTGACTATCTCCAATAACTTCCGGATGAATAGCATAATTTACCAGCGTTACAAGAATTTTTCCTTCCTTTTTCTTCTCCGCAGAAACAGCCTGTAATACACTGCAACGATGGTCATACAATTCATCGGCATAGTAATTATAAGCAATTTTCCCTTTTGCCTCACCCATAGCAATTTTTAAATAAGCAGGCTTCATATTTTTATATGCTTCATTAATTGCTTCACCTGCCTGTTGACATACCCAATCAAGATATTTCAAATCCGCCGAACAATTCCCTTTTTCATCAACAAACCCATAAGTTTCTGGGGCACTATGCGTATGTGTAACACCCACCAGTATATTCTCAGGCGGAATTTGGGGAACCATTAAACGGATTTTATCCGCCAGCACAGATGACCAACCTAAAAAATCAAGGCTGACAATAGCTACGGCTATATCTCCTTTTTTCATAACCATCGCACGGGCAAACAAATCTCCAATCTTTTTTTCTACAGGTTCCGGTGTACCCACTCCACCTGATACTGGAAGCAAGGGGTCTGGCGTAACAACGCGTTTAGCAGAGCCAACATACAGCATATCTTTATCTTTGTCCACAGCAAAAACAGTTGAGCATAAAAGAATAGCAAAAATGGATGTAATTAAAAGTGACGAAACATAAAAGTTCTTCATAATCTTAATCCTTATGGTTATGAATTAATTTAGCAAAGTTATAGTAGGTATTATATCGCGATATATAAAGAAAAAGAAAATATTGAGTAAGTAGGTTTCTTCCCTTACTTTATCTCGATATTTAGTAATCTTATTGGAGGATGTAAAGATACGATACATTATAAATATCCACATTATTTTGAGTGGATTATAAATAATATAGGTGTGTAGTGCAGAGGTATTATCGGGTTTCTATTTCACAAAAATATCGTTTATAGTAACAAAACGCAAACTTCCGAATTGTGCAAGAGAATCAGAGGTTATTCTATTTAATGGTAGCATAACGCTGATAAGCCGTTTACTGGATTTAACTCTTTTTTCATGGAATTGAAGCAGGTCTTGCAAGGTTAGTTGTTGGATACCTTTATACCATTGTTTTCGAGGGTCATCTTCAATTCCATGGAGATACCAACCATAAACACGCCCTAATATGCTTCGGAATGTGACCTTGTCTGTCTGATAGTCATTTAGCACCGATTCTTTAGCAAAACGGAACCGTTCTTCGGATATAGGCAAATTATCAAATAGCTGTAGAAAGCATTCCAATGCTTCTTTTAATTTGTCAGGCTGTGTCTGGATAACGCCAACCATTAAATCTTCATCACCTTTCTTATATCCCCCGATATATTGGGCTCCTGCGACATACGCTAATGCTCGGGCTTCTCGTAATTCCTGAAATACAACTCCTGCCATACCTCCACCAAAATATGAATTAAGACCTCAATCACTGGTTCTTCTTCCATTGTTGACTCTTCTAACCCGAACTCTATTCGCACACTTGCCTGTGTCGTCTCTTTATCCAGAACATACAATTGGGTATTTTCGGGTCTTCTTGATTTTAAATATATATAGGAAGGTGTGTCTTTTAACCCGGAAAAGTCCTTTTGCTTCTTAAATTCCTTCTTTAGATATCCTTTATAAAGTTTTGTTAATTCTTTATGATTTAGTGTTCCGGCATAAAAAATATGATGTTTGTAATTCAATAAATTTTTTGTTATCTCCTGTAATTCTTCAATGGATAATTTTTTCAACTCCTCTTCCGAAAGCAAATTCAAGTAGGGAGATTGTGTATCTAATCGGTTAAACTGCACTAAAGCCCGCATCACTTCTTCCGGGTCCTTTTTAGCATCTTCACGCTGAGCAAGGATAATCGCCTTTAATTCTTCCAAAACATCCTTCTCTACTTGAGGATAAAACATTACCTCCATCAATAAATCCATAGTTTCCTTAAAACGGTCATCGAAACCATTTAAAGAAATTACCGTTTCATTATTGGTAGAACGAACACCGAATTCTGCCCCTAATTTATACCATTCCTTCTTGAGGTTTTCTGGAGAAAGATAACGCGTTCCAGACTTTTCCAATAACCGTAGAGCCACTGGAATTTTGGGATTGTGATAATTCCCTATATCTATGCGTATTTCTAAACTGAATATTTTATTTAGCGGATTTTTACAAAACCAAAAATCCAAACCCTCTTTCTTCTGCAGATGAATATAATCCTTCCCTTTTTCCAGAAAAACAGGTTCACTTTTAGCCATAGGAATTGATAAAATCTGCTGAGCGAAAGGTGAAAGTTTCGTGCTATCAATAGTTAGTGGCGTTAATTTGGGTTTGGGGACATAACTAATTTCGCGTTTTCCATCTTTACGATAGCCTGCAACATATCCTTGTGAAAAATACTTCCTGGCTGTATTTACAATCTCATCTTTGGTTATTTTTTCCATTCGTTCAATTCGTTTCAAATGCTCCTGCCAGTCTTCATGTGCTATAAACGCATCCGTGAGTTCACCTACTCGTCCCTCATTTGTTTCTCTTGACCGTTCCTTCATTTTTCGGAAATCTGTAATAATTGCTGGTAAAAGCCAATCTTCAAATTTCCCCTCACAAAGTAACTTTACCTGCTCCAACAACAATTGTTCCACTTCTTCCAAACTCTGCCCTTCTTTGGGTACTCCCAATATATACTCAACGCCCAAATCGTTTAACTGCATGATAAAAGAGCCCGCTCTTCTAACTTTTTGCTTTTGGATGAGATTCAGATTAATTAAACCAGCTACCGCATTATCCAAAATCATATCCATCAGGGCGATTTTATCCGAATCCGGGTGTAATTTAGGTACAGTCCGAAAAGCAAGCATAACCGAAGGCTCACCTTCAAACTGTATTTCTACTGGAATTCTTTCTTTCAACGGTTCATAGCAATATGTCGAAATAGGGGAACAGATTTTATCCCCTTCATTTTCTCTTTTTTCTATTGTTAAATTTTTATTACTATCTTCCCCTTTTGTTGCTTCCTTTCTTATGTCTGAAAAATACCTCGAAATAATTTCTATCGCCTCTGGAATTTTTATGTCCCCTGAAATTCCAATGGATAAATTTTGGGGAACATACCACTTTTCAAAAAAACTTTTTATATTCTTTATAGATGGATTTTTCAAATGTTCTGGGTCCCCTAACACAGTCTGTGTCCCATAAGGATGGTCTGGAAATAACTTTTCATTAACAGCCTCCATTAACACGCGTTCCCGATTGTCCATGGCTCGATTCTTCTCTTCATACACGGTTTCTAATTCTGTCGGAAACAAACGAAAAACAGGAGCCGAAAATCGGTCGGATTCTAACATAGCCCAATGTTCCAAACACCCTGCAGGCAATTCTACCTTATACACCGTTTCATCAATCCATGTATGTGCGTTAATCTTGTCCCCTCCTAATGATTTATAAACTCGGTCTAATTCATTGGGAACTGCATATTGGCTTGCCTCCTGAGAAAGTTGGTCAATTTCTTTGTAAATTTCTTCCCGTTTCTGGGCATCTGTTGTTTGCCGATATTTCTCATATAAATCCTCTATTTTATCGAGCAACTCTTTCTCTTTCGTAAAATCAATAGTCCCTAATCGTTCTGACCCCTTAAACATAAGGTGCTCAAAATAATGGGCTAATCCCGTAGTTTCGGGTGGGTCATTCTGACTGCCCGCTCGCACGGCTATTTCTGCATAAAAACGGGGAACTTCATGATTTTCCGTAAGATATACGGTTATCCCATTACTTAAACGATAAATATATACCTGCATGGAATCATCAGGTTTCGGTTGATATATTAATTGATAAGCATAAGCATAACCGGTTGAGCAATAAAATACTGCAGTCATAGTTATTCCTATTAAAAATTGTTTCATTATCATATTAAGACCTTTTTAAATTGAATCATATACCTATACAAAATAGATATAAGAATGAAATATCACAGTAATTTATCATATAATCAATATAAGTAGTCTTTTCAAACACTCTTATTATACACTATTACCAATCAAAACTTCTGACAAAAAGGAATATCATCATGTTCTCTCCCAACTCTTTTTTAGGTAGACATCCTATTTTACGATGGATTCTTATAACCATTGTGGTGATTGTTGCTTTATTTTTTGTATGGCTCTATTCACGCATGCGGGGACCTTATCATAACTATACACTTGACTTTTTAATTCCCGACCCTGTTTCTACACCACAACCGGGTGTTCTGGAAGTGGGTGTAGCAAAAAGAGACATTACCCCTATACTTGACCTGTATGATTCATGGGAAGATGTAAACAATAACGGGAAGTTTGACCCCAATGTAGATACTTATGTGGATAAAAACCATAATGGAAAATTTGATGGTATATGGATTGCAGGTTTTGGGACCAATCGTCCGGCTAAAGGGATTCATGACCCACAATGGGTTCGTGCTATTGCCTTTCGCAATAATGGTGTTACCCTGGTTATGGCAAGTTTTGATGCTATTGGTATTTATCATAACGATTTTATAACCATACGCAAAAGTATAGACCCTAATTTAAAGATAGACCATGTTCTCTTTTCATCTACTCACTGCCATGAAGTCGTGGATACCATGAAAATTTGGACTTTCTGGAAACGAATTAAAGGACTGGACATTCCAGGATTTGGTTATGATGATAGGCACATGAAATTTATTCAGAAGATGGCAAAAGAAGCCATTGAAGAAGCGGTTCGTAATTTACAACCAGCCGATATGTATTGTACACAAGTAGAAGTAGGTCCGGAAGGTTTTATCCGTGATTCCCGAAAACCCGAAGTAATGGACCCTTATATGTATTTATTCCGTTTTACAAAACCCAATACTGATGAAACGATTGCAACCTTTGTATCCTGGGGCAATCATCCGGAATCATCAGGTAGCGAAAACAACTATCTATCCTCGGATTTCTGTCACACACTTCGTGAAGGATTGGAAAATGGCGTTCCTGACCCCAATGGGGCTCCGGGTTTTGGTGGCATGTGCCTATATTTTCAAGGAATGGTGGGTGGTCTTATGACACAACTGGGTGTTGAAGTTCCCGACCGCTCCGGTACAATAACTTACAAAGAATCCTCATTAGAAAAAGGAGAAGCCTTAGGGTATAATGTAGCCCTTGTTGCGATAAAGGCACTTCGTGGGCCGAATGTATGGAAGAATGAAAAGCCTTTGTTAGCAGTCTCCGCTAAAACTTATCTTGCTCCTATGCAAGGGCACTTTAAATATGCCATTATGTTAGGGCTTATTCACGAAGGATATTATTGGGGAGGAAAATCAAAAACGGAAGTCAATGTCGTGCGCATTGGCGATGTTATGATTACTACTGTTCCGGGCGAATTATATCCTGAAATTGTTCAGGGTCATATTGAAGCACTGCCAGGTAATGACTTTAATCTAACCACTCCTGTTGAAAATCCCCCCTTACGAATGGAAATGGAAAAGGAAGTAAAAATGGCATTTATCATCGGATTAGCCAACGATGAAATCGGTTATATGCTTCCCAAATCTCAATGGGATACGAAACCGCCATTCGTATATGGAAAAAGTCAATATGGTGAAGTAAACTCATGTGGACCTGAAGTAGGAACAACCTATCATAAAAATGCACTGGAACTTATCCAACGAATGAATAAAGCCTACCCACGGAAAACAACTCAATAAACTTAATCAAAAAAATCGATAAAAGGAAGGATATAACAAGGATGAGCAAAGGAATAACGAAACGCTCTGAAGATTATTCCCAATGGTATATTGACATTGTTTTAAAAGCGGAATTAGCTGATTACAGCCCTGTAAAAGGTTGCATGGTCATCCGTCCTAACGGTTATGGTATCTGGGAAAATATCCAAAAGAACCTGGACCGTATGTTTAAAGAAACAGGACATGTTAATGCCTATTTCCCCATGCTTATTCCTGAAAGTTTCTTAAAAAAAGAGGCAGAACATGTGGAAGGTTTTGCACCGGAATGTGCCGTTGTTACCCATGGTGGAGGAAAACCTTTAGAAGAACCCTTAGTAATACGACCTACATCAGAAACAATTATCTGGGCTACTTACAAAGATTGGATAAGTTCTTACCGCGATTTACCATTACTCATTAATCAGTGGGCAAATGTCTGCCGTTGGGAAATGCGAACACGGCTTTTTCTCCGTACCACAGAGTTCCTGTGGCAAGAAGGACACACCGCACATGCCTCCTATGAAGAAGCGGAAGAAGAAACCCTTCGGATGATTCGTGTCTATCAACGATTCGCAGAAGATTACCTCGCTATGCCTGTTATCGTCGGTAGAAAAACTGAATCCGAAAAATTTGCAGGTGCTGTCCATACTTATTGCATTGAAGCACTCATGCAGGATGGAAAATCTTTACAAGCAGGGACATCCCATAACTTAGG
>DAOSUS010000062.1 GCA_035378955.1 Candidatus Hydrogenedens sp.
ATGAGTTTTCTAGGATAGGTCTGCCGCAATACTCCATGCTTCTTCAGGAGTTCCAAAAAAAATAGCGCGGGTTTTATCATGCTCGACATTTAATGCAAAACAGTATTTCTCTTTTTGTATCATACTACTTGCATAGTCAATTAATCGGCGGACAGGAGTATGTTTGACACCGTTAATCTTAATATTTGTGATTAAGGCTCCTAACCAGTGAAATACATTTAAGAAATCAGGACCGGAAATTCCCGGAAAGAAATATTTATTTCCACCACTAAAACCGACAACTTCATGAGGGAATACAGGTCCTACGATAATGAGAACATCGTAATCAAGAATTATACGATTAATCTGGACAGGGACTTCCTGATTAAGCAAGCCATTGGAAAACTCATGAATTTTATCTTGGGATATAATCCCTAAAAGGTGTAGAACATTTTTGTCCTGCCATGCATGATTGAAAATGTTAATGTTCTTGTAAGTTGTATGTTTTTCCTCGTATGTAATACCTAATAGTTTGAAAATCATATCTTCCGTTAAAGGGGGATGGGTGCCTAATGCAATAATATAGTCCAATTGATGGGTTTTTTTAGATAATGCCTCTGTTAAAACTCGAAACATTAAGGGCATGGGCATACTACGGGTTTGGTCAGGAATGATAACAAGAACTTTCTTCCCCTGAACATTTAATTCGGAACAGGTTTTATAAACAAATTGGGTAATCTCTTCGGGCTTTAAAAAACCTTTTTCTGCAACGCATTGTTGAATCATTTTTTGTCCCTTATTATTTTGAAGCCCAATCTTTCCAATTGATTTGCTAAAATAGGGTTATCTTGATTAAAACGAATAGATGTGTTATGAAATTCCCTGCGGACAGGATAATTTTTTCGTAAAAGGTCAAAAAAAGGACCGCGTTCCTTTACATCTTTTTCCTGTATTTCTCGTAACGATTTATCGTCAGCGGTTATATCGTATATTTTATGGACTATGGAATGGAGTAGCATAGGCTCATTTGTTGATACAAGGATTTCTTTGTAGGGTGGGTCCTGTAGAATTTTTTTATAGTCCCATGTTGGTGTTCGATTTAGAAAGCGACATAGAGATGTATATAACTGATAGGTTCCATTTACCTTACCATCAAAAGAATATCCTGCTATGTGAGGAGTTCCTATAGTTACTTTCTTTAACAGGTCAATATTTATATTCGGTTCGTTTTCCCAGACATCAATAATTGAATGAGAAATGGTTTCTTGCTCAATTGCATTAAATAGCGATTCTGTTTCTACAACGGCACCACGGGATGTATTAATAAGCACGGTGCTTTTTTTTAGTTTTGCAAAGAAATTTTTATCTGCTATATGGTAGGTCGGATACTGTCCCGTTTTTTCTAATGGAACATGGAAGGTGATAATGTCGCAATCCAGAATGTTTTCAAAAGATTCAAACAATGGATGATTATTGATTTTTTCTGCAAGAGGTGGGTCACAAAGTACAGGGAATAGTCCTAATGCAGGGACCTTTTTAGCGACGCGAGAGCCCACATTTCCTACGCCTACAATTCCTATCTTTTTACCTTGTAATTTATATCCATGATTTTGTTCCAATTCAAGCAGTGCAGAAACCACATATTCCGCAACACTATTGGCATTAGAACCGGGCGCACTGGAAAATGTAATGCCTTTAGAGTTCAAATAAGCAAGGTCAATGTGGTCATAACCGATTGTGGCTGTTCCAACAAAACGAATGGATGTTCCATCAATAAGGTCTGCATTGACTTTTGTGATGGAACGGACTAACAAAATATCTGCATTTTTGATTATATCTTTTGTTATTTTTCTGCCGTGAACTGTAACAACATCACCAAATTCGGCGAAACCTTCTTTGACATAAGGAATATTTTCATCTGCAATAATTAACATACTTAGGATATTTATTTTATGGGTAAATGGTTATCTTTTCCATGGAGGAGTTTCGGGGAGATATTTATCGAATTCTTTAATAAGGGTGGTTTCATACTCACCTTCATAGGTGCCGTTAAAGAAACGGTCTAATCCTTCTTCGTAAAGTCGTTGCCAGGACTCTTCTTCGTAACCGGGGTTAATAGGGAAGAATAGTGCGTTATTGGCACGAGCCGCTTTCAGGTCACCGTAAGCATCGCCAATCATTAAAATATGATTCTTTTCATATCTATTTTCGGAAGCAAATTTTATATGTTCCGCCTTTGTGCCTATTTCCTGTCCACAAATAACGAAAACATACTTTGCGAGGTCTTGTTCTTGCCATTCGCGTATAAGTGCTTCGGTCGGGGTTTGAGAACATACCATAATATCTGCGTTTCCCTGACATTTCTGGAGGCATTCTTCAACATACGGGAAAGGGGGTAAACCGCCTTTAACAATATCTTCAACGGTTTTATTAACGGCTTTGCTCCATTGGAGTGTTATTTGCATATCTTCCTGTTCGGGATGTTCTTTACAGTAAGCCTCCAACGCAGGATTACCTAATTTTGTTTCGGTCTCAATCCATTTTCGTAAATTTGGAGTATGAGGAATCTGGACTTTTCTTGCTTTGACTTTGTCCCAGTCAGACAATAGGTCAAAAACCTTAATAAGAGCAGGAAAGCGATTGGCTCCACGCCATTTGGAATACAGATTTACGAATTCGCATGCCTCACGCGCATATTTAGAAATGGCTTGGAGATTCCAATACTTAATTGTATTCGGGGTAAAACATTCTTTTTGCTTTAATTCCATCGTGTCGAAGGCACAACCATCGGAATCAATGGCTATTAAAAATGGAGAGGTAGGTTTGTGGTCTAATAATTTTTGAATATCTTCTTTCATTTTTTATTCCTTCTTTTTTTGATATATTGTTTTTTTATACACCAGAAAAGGCTGAAAAACCACCGTCAACAGGAACTATGATGCCTGTGACGAATTTCGATGCATCACTGGCAAGCCAGATGAGTGTCCCTATGAGGTCTGATGGGTCTCCATAACGACCCATAGGTGTGTGGGCTAATATTGTTTTACCACGCGGAGTAGGTTCTCCTGTCTTTTCATCAATTAACAAATAACGATTTTGTTCGCTGAGGAAAAATCCTGGGGCTATAGCATTAACTCTTAATTTAGGATTATATTCCTGGGCAAAGTGGACGGCTAACCACTGTGTAAAATTGGCAACAGCCGATTTTGCAGCACTATATCCAGGAATACGCGTTAAGGGGCGAATGGCGTTCATGGACGCAATATTAATGATAGAACCACCCTCTGTATTTTTTATCATATATTTGCCAAATACCTGAGAAGGGATAATTGCCCCACCTAACAAATTTAAATTAACAACTTTCTGGAAAGCATCCGCAGGTATATCAAAAAAACTTAATTCGGGTGAAGTCGTGGCTTGTTTCATATTTCCACCTACACCATTGACTAAAATATCAATTTTCCCCCATTCTTTGACTATTGTTTGTGCACATTCCTCAATAGTCTCTTTATTGAAAGCATCCATATACAAGGCAAGTGCTTTCCCTCCCTGACTTTCAATCTCTTGTTTTAGTTGCTGGGCTTTGTCAAGCAAGACATCTACAATCGCTACCGAGGCACCGGCTCGTGCTAAACCTTGAACCATAGCATTGCCAAGAACACCCGCTCCACCTGTTACAACAGCGACTTTTCCCGTTAGGTCAAAAATAGAAATACCCGTATTCATTATGTATGCCCTTTCTTATATTGTTTAAGATAATTGGTAAAAATTATACCAAAAATAGAAGATACTATTTGAAATGAAAAAGTTTTTGCATCCCGCCATTACTATTCGTTTTGACTGTAAAATAATATTTATACTTCTGCAGGGTGTAAGCAGATTAATATATAAGGAATAGATTTATATTTTATAAGGTGAAATATTAACCTATTTAACATCAAGCCATCAAAATGAAAAATTAGGGTATGTAAGGTTTGAAAATATTTTTGTTCATCTTTTTTGATGTTCTTCATGGTATTATGAAATTTTTATCTAAAAGTCCTGTATTATTCATGCTTTACAGTTTTTTTAATTAATCCTTTAATAAATTTGTAATAATATTAGTCCTAATATCCTTTTTAGTATAAGTTATAATAGGAACTGAGCCTCATTTGAGCTACTGTTATAATGGGAACTGAAAGCAAAAACTAACAGGGATTGCTTTATATGTTCTTACCTATATGTTTAATTTGACGTAGCAAACTGTCATTGTTGAGTTGAAACTTTATTTGAAAAACTATGAAACATAGGTAATTAATTTGTATTTATATTGAGTTATTTACTCGTCTGGGGTGAGGCGATGAGGAGGTAGCCGTTGGAATTGTCCTGGAAGTATTGGAGTTTGAGTTGGGCTTGTTTGAGCATGTTGAGGATGGTTTTTTTGTCGGGAATGATGTGATTTCCGACGATACCGCCGAGGTTTTTGTGAAATTTGTTGATTTCTCTTCGTGGTTTTGTGTGGCAAAGGACCCAAATCCCGTTAGGGGCGAGGATTCGGGCATGTTCTATCATTGCTTTTTGTTGGTTTATCAAGTGGGGGAAAACGGAAAAACAGATAATAGCGTTTACGGAATGGTCTTTGACAGGTAGGTCGTGGGCATCGGCTATGAGCCAGGCGGTATAGGAGTTGTTTTTGAATTTATTTTTTCCGTATTGAATCATCTGGGGAGAGAGGTCTGTTTCGATGATTAATCCGCTGTTTTTAATGTGTTTAAGAAGATAAGGGACAAGAATTCCCGTGCCACAACCGATGTCAATGATAATACTGTTTTGTGGAATATTTACAAGGCTTAATAGATTTTCAATGGCTTGTAGTTCTTCTTTTGTTTTATAACTGTCCCAGTTGGGAGCATGATTATTGAAAAAGTGTTCTATTTCTTTATGGTGTTGGTGTGTATGAGGATGATTTTGGATTGGAATGCTATTCATTTTTGCCCCTTTTTATTTGTTTTTTTGGTGATAAAAGTGCGGAGAGAATGAATATAAAAGAGGATATAAGTATGATAGTTGCACCTGTCGGAAGATTGAATTTGTAAGATACAGCAATGCCTCCCCAACAGGAGCTGATTCCAAACAGGATAGAAAGGATTAGCATATATTTGAATCGGTAAGTGAGTTGATACGCCGATGCGGAAGGATTTAATAGCAGGCTGTAAATGAGTAATCCGCCAACAGTTTGTAAAGAAACAGCGATGGTTAAGCCTGTAGCGATAATGAGTAAGTAAAAGATGAGTGCGGAAGGGATTCCTACATAAATGGCTACTTGCCGATGGCATAGGACCATATGTATTTCTTTATAAAAAACAGTAAAAAGGATTATCAGGAAGGTAGCAACTCCTGCCAAAATAAAAATGTCCATCCTTGAGACGGTCAAAATATTTCCCCAGAAAAGGCTCAATGCACTTGCTTTGGAACCGGGTATAAGACCTAAAAAGAGGAAAGCCAATCCTAACATAGTGGAAAACACAATACCTGTGGAGGTATCCGGGCTTAATTCACCGCGGTCAGCCAAGGGACCAACGATAGCAGATGCGATAAGGCTAAAAAGAATAGCTCCCGCCAGAGGGTTCCAGCCTATCCATAGACTAAATAATGCCCCAGTGAAAGCAGAGTGGGCAATACAAATCCCTAAAAAGGAAAGGTGCATTGTTACAATAAAAACGCCGACTATACTGCAAGCAATCCCTGAAAAAAAGCCTGCAAGTATAGGTCGCCATAAATATTCAGGTATTCCTAATATCTCGTGCATGAATATAATTCTCTTTTAATGATGTGAATGATGAAACCCAAATCTGCTTGAACAGCAGAATCCATTCCCACCATAAAGTTCCTCTAACTTTTCTTCAAGTAAAAGTTCTTCGGGCTTACCATCAGCCCAAACTTTACCTTTTTGTAACATAATAATACGGTCACAACGGTTGGGCATCATTGCTATTTCATGAGTAACATACAAAGTGGTAAAGGAATGTAAATCTACTTTATGTTCTAATAAATCTAAAATATCTTTTTGGGCATTAGGGTCAATAGAAGCGGTAGGTTCATCAAGTAGTAGAATAGGAGCCTGCTGTGCAAGTGCGCGGGCAATGGCTGTTTTTTGTCGTTCCCCACCAGAGAGATGTCCCATCGGTTTATTGGCAAGATGGGATATACCAACCCGTTCTATTAAGGAATCCACAAGTTGCCAATCCTCACGGGTAAGCGGTCGGCCTAATCCACATATACCTGCCCTCCCCGCGGCTACAGATTCCCGAACAGTTATCGGAAGTCTGGGGTCTACGGCTTCTATCTGTGCTACATGAGCAATTTTCCTCCGTAAAAGGAAATTATAAGAGGATGGGGTTTGCCCTAAAATTTTTACAGAACCTTTTTGAGTTCTACATAAACCCGATAAAACCTTTAACAGAGTAGTTTTCCCTGAACCATTAGGTCCTAAAATAACAGCAAATTCCCCCGAACAAAATGAAAGTGTTACATTGTCAAGTGCCGTATGACTGTTGTAATAGACACTAACATTCTGCAATTCAATTACATATTTAGAATTTATTTCAGATATCATGAAACTATAATCAATTTTTAATGTGTCTTTTTAATGGCTTCCCGTAAGGAATTTATATTATTTTGCACACTTGCCTCCCATGAATTGCAACTTGAACACGCATAAGGAAAACTGGACAAAATAGTTGATTGAGCATTCAGTTCTGTGGATAGCCTTTTAACAAGGTCTATTTCACCGCTTTGTTGATTTTCAACAACAATTTTCACATTCTCTTCTTTTCCCTTTTTTAAAAAATTTCCCCAAACAGAAAGGTTTATTTCTTCTGCTCGGGGAAATGTATCAACCACCTTAAAGCCTAACCAATTGACAAAATCACTTTGAAAAGCAGAAACAATGAGGGGGATATTTTCAGGATGGATATCTTTTATACTTTTGAGGGCTTGTTGCTCAAAATTGTCAATTTCTTTTTTTCTTTTATCAAATTGTTTTTTGAAATTTTCTTCGGAAAGTAAACCTGCTTTTATTAAAACTTTGCCGATTTGTTCCAATCCTTTAATGTAGTTTTGGGGGACTAACCAATTCCCTTCAACCTGAATATATGCAATCTTTTCAGGTGGTGGATTTGTCCCATGGATAAGACTTTTAATTGAAGGTAAATCCTTTTGCCAAGTATGTAAAATAACTAACTTAGCATTAATGAATTTTTCTATATCACCAGGTTTAAGGTCAAAATGCCCCGGACATAAGTCAGGTGGGACAACAATAGCTAATTCGGAATCTTTCCCGCTAAGGTCTTTAACAGCAGAGTATATTGCAGAGGTTCCAACAACGAGAGGTTCATCTGCATACATGTGGGGCGATAAGAGAAGACCGCCCCACATGTTGTACAGCACTGCTAAAACGATTAGGAGCCTATAAGAAGTAAAGATTGAAAAGAATTTCATATCTGTAAATCCTGAATATTATTGCAATCCGAAGTGCCCTACCTGTCGGGGTATTCCATAGTTGTGGTCCTTATCATCTATAACAGGGAATTTGGAAGGATAACGGATAAACTCAACATGTCCATCCATATAGAGGACATTACATCCACCGGGCATGTGGTTAAAGACAACGCCACCTGCTGTAGTTGCTGAATCATTGGGATTTCCAAAGGTATCAAACATGATTATGATTTCACTTTGAGCCTGAGCAGAAGCCGCGGGATTGTTTATGTCTGTAATAGCAAATCGTTCAATACCTTCGCGTAAACGGGCACAATTATTGGTTGTGGCAAAGCCTTTTCCAAGGATGGCAGTCCAGGGTAGCTTGGTAGTAACGGGAATATCATTATCGAAATTTTTCCTTTTTACAGGAGCCGTTACAGGGTTTACACCGATAATCGTTCCTGGCGGAATGATTTCTATTTCTCCAAGAGTTCCTGTTGCGTTCCACATTCCATAGAATTCCTCAACATTTGTAATAGCGAAACCATGATACCAATAAGAATGACCTAATGCGGCAGCACGGAAATATCGTTGACTAAGTAAATCGCCGTTGGCTTCGGCTGCTTTTATATGGTCTTCAATAGAACCATCGGGGATACGTGCAGCGACATATTGACCAGCAGCATCTACTGCTGTATCTGATGGACATTTTGCAGTATTTAAGTCATTCATATATTCGGGGAAAAAACCCTCCGGGTCGGGTGCAGCGAATAAAGGAGCACCATTAGGATTTGTAAAAGGTTGTAACGGAGGAAATCGTTCTCCTTTTGCTTCGTTAGCATACATTTTAAAAGATAGTCCAAATTGTTTCAGATTGTTCTGACAACTGGACCGACGGGCTGCTTCTCGTGCCCTTGCTAAAGCAGGAAGTAATATAGCAGCGAGAATGCCGATAATAGCGATGACGACAAGAAGTTCAATGAGAGTAAAGCCTGTTCTTTTCATGTTTTAACCTCCTGAAGGGTTCATGTTAATTTAACGGTATTACTAATATGTTTAAAAGTAATACCATAATTGTATGGATAATGTCAAATTGTTTTTTTTACCTTTACAAATGAGTTAGTTCTCAGGAGGTAGGGTAGGTTCAAGAGAGGTTATAGAGGATTCGTTAATCCCGTAAATTGAAATTATATCCCGCCCACTTTCTTTGTGTTTGGAAATGCTTAAAACATTATGTTCTTTATTCTTTATATTTTTCTCAATATATTCTTTTGCTGATGCTTCATCATCAAAAATTTCAATATTGATGTTGTCATATTTGTCATATTTTAATCGGAGTCCACGGGCTAACTCTTGTAATTTTTCTTTTGGGCTTCCATAAGGAACTACCCCAATAATTCCTTTAATTGTTGAAGCGTTTGAATTCATTTGTTTAACAACATCTGGATTTCTCCCCCATTCTTCCAAGATACGAAAATAAAATTCTTTTGGAGAAGCAGGATTATTTTCTACCTTTGTGTCTGTATTTGACGGTGGAACAGGTGGCGAAAGAATCTCGTTTGTAGGACTTCCAGGGATATATTTATTAGGAGATGCACTACGAACCGCATCCTGAGGAATAGGATTTATTCCATAAGTTTGTAAAGTGGCTTTCAATTGTTGATTTTCCGCTTCCAGGTCGGCAATAACATGATTGACTAAATAATCTAAAGATTGTTGTATTTGTTGTAGAGAGATTTTCATTTCCTGTATTTCTTGATATAATTTTTCATTCGGGTTAATCACCAGAGTAGAGGTCTGTTGGGTTTTATTATCTTTTATTTGGACTTCTATGGGTGATACTTGTTGAGAAGGAGAGACATTCTGAGCATCCTGAACATCTACATTTGTTGGCTGTGGTTTATCACTCTGGGGTTCTGGAAAAGAAAAGAAAGATAGAACAAATAGAAATGAAACAAAAAATACAAGAAATGATTTTATTTTCATAATGAAAGTCCTTTATATGTGTCAACGAGTAAATATTGTAAAATGAAGACAAGGCAAATTCGTAAAGTATAAGCATTTCTTTATATTATGCTTTGTCAAAGCAATATATAAATGTAACAAATATTCTATAATAATACATAAATAATACCCAGTATTTACTATTAAAACAGTTACATTGCAACAAGGAGCATATATGTTTGATTACCTTCGTGGAGTTATAACCAAGATTCGTGCCAATACATTGGTATTGGATATTCACGGGGTAGGGTATTTGTTGAATGTGCCTGTGAACCTATTAAACAAGGTGCATTTGGATGAGGAAGCCCTATTTCCCGTTCATACGGTATGGCGTGAAGACTCTGTGGATATTTATGCTTTTGAGAACGATGAGCAAAAGTTGCTTTTTCAAAGGCTTGTTTCCATAAGTGGGATAGGTCCCAAAATGGCAATGGCTGTATTATCTACCCTTTCTGTGAATGAATTTCGACAGGCTGTTATGGAGAATGATTACAATTTAATTGCCACGGCACCGGGAATTGGGAAAAAAACAGCCCAGCGTTTAATTTTAGAATTTCGTAATAAGATGGGGGAGGATACGGAGTTATCTGCCCTGTTAAGCCCACCGGAAGAGAAAATTATTGATAGCGATGAAGTATATCAAGCAATGTTGTCAATGGGTTGTTCTGCAAATGAGGCTAAAAATGCCGTTACATTCGCAAGAAAACAATTAGGAGACAATGCCAGTATCGAGGATTTAATACGGACATCGTTGCAATACCTGAAAGGAGGACCTATTTCATGAATTCGGAGCATATATTTGCACCGGAGCCAATAGAAGATGAATCTGTATTTGATGAACAGATTCGACCCCAGCGGTTGCAAGACTTTCCCGGACAGGAACCCGTAAAAGAAAAATTATTAATTTCTATTTATGCGGCAAAGCAGAGAAAAGAACCATTAGACCATATTTTGCTTTATGGTCCTCCCGGTTTGGGGAAAACAACGCTTGCCCGTATTTTAGCCAATGAAATGGGCGTGGCTATTCACCAAACTTCTGGACCTGTATTAGAACGGCAGGCAGATTTATCAGCAATACTTACGGGACTGAATGAATTCGATATTTTGTTTATTGATGAAATACACCGATTAAATCGAGCGGTTGAGGAAACTTTATACTCTGCAATGGAAGATTTTGAAATTGACATTATGTTAGGGAAAGGACCTACTGCCCGTTCCATAAAGTTAGGGTTAAAACCTTTCACTCTGATAGGGGCTACAACGCGTGCTGGTTTGTTAACACCTCCATTACGGGCACGATTCGGAGATTCATGCCGTCTTGATTTCTATTCACCTCAGGAATTACAAACAATAGTACTTCGTTCAGCCCGTATTTTAAATGTGCCGATAGATGAAGAAGCCTCTTTAGAGATTGCAAGGCGTTCACGGGGTACAGCCCGTATTGCGAACCGATTACTAAGGAGGGTTAGAGATTATGCACAGGTGAAAGGAGATGGCACAATTACCCTATCTATAGCAAACTCTGCACTGAAACTTCTTCGAATTGATGACCTCGGTCTGGATGATATGGACCGTATGTTAATAAAAACGGTTATTGAAAAGTTTTCAGGGGGTCCTGTGGGTTTAAATTCTCTGGCGGTTGCAATTGGAGAGGAACGGCAAACCATTGAAGAAGTTCATGAACCATATCTTATTCAGATTGGCTTTATGAAAAGGACCCCACAAGGAAGAGTTGCTACCCCATTAGCCTATAAACATTTTGGTTTAACTCCTCCAGGTTCTTATATTCCCCCTCTTTTTCCAAGTAATGAATAAAAAAATATTTACAAGGCTGTTTTATAAAGGTTACAATATAAATAAGTCGAACGGAATGTTAGTTTGGTTGTATTAATTAATAAGACAATAAGAGAATGATTTGTATAAACAAAATATATTGGAATAAATAATGTCACTCTTGAAAATAAGAGATATAATTCGATTATTAAAAGGCTCATCAGTAAGTTTCCTTGTTTGCTCAGAAAAGGGAACAATTGAATATTGTGATAAAGAGACCAGGAAACGGCTAATAGGAACTGTGCGAGGGGTAAAATTAGAGGAACATTTATTGAGTGAATTTATTGAAGTGTGTTATCCCCAAGGAGGAGAAGTAATTCCAGCCTCCTCTCTTTACTGGATGCAGTTATGGAAAAAGAAAATTCAGAAAAAATCTAACGGTAGTGCTATTGTCAATTGGGGTGCTTTTGGAATACGCATAAAAGATAAAGAAAGGGGTCTACATAAAATATTGTTTTTTATTTATCCCGTTGCAGAGAGTAAGTTATCAAGTACCCTTTTAGAAGATAATGACTATATTTTAAGAATCTTGGAACGACTCTCTATCCTGGTCATTCAAATGGATTCTTCCGGAGAAGTTCTGTATGTAAATGAATATATTAAGAATTTAACAGGATGGATACCTTCGGAAGTCGTAGGAAAAAATTGGTTTGAAACATTTGTTCCGGATGAGATAAGAGAAGAAACCATACAATTGTTTCAGGCAAATAGGTTAGAGGCAAATAGCAACGATGTTATATTTGAAGGGGAGATTTTAACAAAAGATAAGAAAAAATTATTAATGTTATGGGCGTGTTTTCCTGTGATGCAGGGACAGGGTATTCCCTCTACGATTATGTTGGGTCAGGAATTAAGCACACCTCATAAGGAAAAGTTGTTTATTCGGGGTATTCGAATTATAAAAAATCAATTCCAATGGTTATGTGAGGACCTCGTTCACGGTATCCCCGAGGAGGAAGCGTTTTCAAAGATTTTGCATAGTGCAATAGAAATGACGGCTATGGAGGCTGGCGTTATTTTTAAGGCACATCCCAGAGAACTTACTTTAATTTCAGCGGAAGGTTTGGAAGATAAAATTACAAAATTATTACAAAATGTCCCTATCAATAATTTAGTAATCGAAACAATATTTTCCAGTAATGATGTAATAGATATTTCCTCTATGATAGATAGTTTGCCGGTTAACTTGCGTGAACGAGGTTTTGCAAAAATTTTTGCAATCCCCGTGCGAACCGGTGAGAATCCTGTGGGCTGTGTGGTTCTCGCTACAACCCGAAAAGATATGCTCGATGAGGAAATTCTTCCTCTTTTACATTCGATATCCTGTGAGGTAGGGTGGCTCTTTCTTTGGTATGGAGTCCAAGAATTACAAAGGAGACAGGGGCGTCAATATGAATTATTAGAGCGGATGCTTCCCTATGCCTTGCTTACTGTGGAAGAAACAGGTGAAATCATAGGTAGTAATCGGGGTGGAATTCGTTTATTAGGGGCTGAGTATGAGGAAGACCTATTAAAACATAATATTCAACGCTTTATTCCCGATTGGTGTGAATGGATAAAGAAATTAGGACAAAAAGAAGAGATTAAAACAGACGATGTTCGAGAAATTGAGATAGAGAACTTAAAAGGGGAAAAAATTCCAACAGAATTTATTATAGGTCATTTCCTGCTTGCAAGTCGTTCCTTCTATATGGTATTTCTTCGGGATATTCGCTGGCGTAAGCAAGCCATTGAAACTATAAAAAGAGCAGAGGAACGCTATAAAGAACTATTTGAGAATGCCAATGATATTGTTTATACCCATGATCTTACAGGTAAATTTACTTCATTAAATAAAGCAGGTGTTGCTATTACGGGATATAGCCTCGAAGAGGCTTTAAATATGAATGTGTTTGATATTCTTGTCCCGGAATACCATGAGGAGGTAAAAGAAAGAATCCGTAAGAAATTAGAAGGGGCTCCTCCTACAAAGTATGAAGTTGAAATTATTGCTAAAGACGGGCATAAAATACCGCTGGAAATTAGCACAAGAGTTATCTTCGAAAAGGGAAAACCTGTAGGGATTCAGGGAATTGCCCGAGATATTACAGACCGAAAGAAGGCGGAAGAAGAGCGAAAAAGGTTAGAACAGCAAATTCTACATGCACAGAAGTTAGAAAGTTTAGGAATCCTTGCGGGAGGAATTGCACATGACTATAACAATATATTAGTGGGGATTCTGGGCAATGCAGGATTGGCTCTTGCACGATTACCTAAAGATTCTCCTATACGAACTTATCTCAAAAGAATTGAAGAATCCGCTCAAAGGGCTGCTGAATTAACCAATCAAATGTTAGCATATTCAGGTAAAGGAGTTATTACAACAAGACCCCTTAATCTGTCCCGATTGATTAATGAAATGAAGCCATTATTCTCTGCCATTATATCCAAAAAGGCAACAGCCGAGTATAACTATCCCGATAATTTGCCCCCTATTTATGGTGATGCCATTCAATTACATCAGGTTTTAATGAATCTAATTACGAATGCTTCGGAAGCACTCGGAGAATCTCCAGGCAAAATAGTTATACAAATAAAGGTTGTTGATTTGAGCCAAGAACATATAAAGGAATCGTATTTCTTAGAGCCGGTTGAACCTGGAAAATATATTTGTCTCGAAGTATCTGATACAGGCTGTGGAATGAGTAAGGAAATGATAACAAAAATTTTTGACCCCTTCTTTTCAACAAAATTTGCTGGAAGAGGTTTGGGGCTTGCTTCTGTTCTGGGAATTGTTCGTGGACATAAAGGGACTATAAATGTTTATAGTGAACCCGGTAAAGGAACTTGTTTTAAGGTCTATTTCCCTATCTCTGAAACAATAAAAGAAGAAAAAACAGGACGGGAGGAAGAACAAAAAGAACATGAAAAAGGGATGGGCGAAATAGATAAAACTTCAAGCACAGTTTTATTAGTTGATGATGAGGAAGGTGTGCTAGAAGTAGCCAATGAAGCCCTTACAAAATTTGGCTATAGGACTATTTTAGCCAGAAATGGGAAAGAGGCGTTAGAACTTTTTAATCAACATAAAAACGAATTAACAGCAGTAATTCTCGATTTGACAATGCCAGAATTAGATGGATTTGAAGTTTTTCAAGAAATAAAAAAGATTGACAACAATATCCCGATTATTTTATGTAGCGGTTTCCCAGAAAAAGATATTAATCAGAAATTTGGAGAGGTAAAACCTTCAGGATTTATTCAAAAACCTTATCGTCCAATTGATTTAATAAAATTATTGCAAAATGTAACGAAGAATAAGGTATAATATAATTAGCATTATAATAAATTTAATTGTTAAAAAAACAGATTTTAGTTAAATTCGGATAATGCCAATTATTAGATAGGGAAAAGACAATGTCGTTAAAGGTATCAAATGTTCAAATGGGGGAATGGCTATCCCTTCTTAGGGAGAATGCAAACATGGGTTTTTTGATATTGGACGGAGAAGGGAAAATATTAAGTGCAGACGCAAAAATGCTATCTATATGGGAAGTGCCATTTTCAGAAGACAGTAATAATGAATCTGTTGAAAATAGATATATCAATGATGTAATTCATCCCATAAAATCTTTCACAGAGGTTTTAGAAGAAATAAAGAAAACAGGGCATATCTGTGCAAATGAATATCCTTTTATAACACTAAAAGGGTCTTCTAAATGGGCGATGTTAGAGGGTTGGATATTGCAAGAGAACGACGAGGATTTTCTGACAGGCTGGTGTTGGGTAGACATAACTCCTGTATGTGAGCAGACAAATAGCGACTACCTTAAAATGTTTGGCGACGCGTTAAGTTTTATATTTAAAGATATTCCCCTTATGTTTTTTTTCTGGGAAATTACAGATGACAATCGCACAAAAATTTTAGGTTTAAATAAAGAAGGCGAAAAAGTATTAGGTTACTCATCTTCAGAGGTAATAGGGAGAGATTTTCTGGAGTTTGTAATACCGGAAGCATGGAAGACTGCTGTAAAAAAGTATGTGGAAAGTATTCGTTTAAATCCCAAACCTTATTTGGGAGAACATCCCTTATTTACGAAAGATGGACAGGAAGTTTCTATTCGCTGGCTGGATGTACCTGTAGAACTAACAATGTTTAACCGTATATGGGTTGTATCTATAGGGGAAGATATTCGTGAACGGCTGAAAATGGAGCGGAAATTGCGAGAAAGCGAAGAGAGATACCGCCGAATTGTGGAAGCCATTTTAGACTATTTCTATCATGTAAAGGTAGAAAACGGGAAGGTTGTTGAAACTATTCATTCTCCGGGATGTGAAGCAGTAACCGGATACACACCGGAAGAATTCTATGCAAATCCGAATCTCTGGTATTCGATGGTTTATGATGAAGACAAAGAAGCCGTTCTGAATTATGCAAATGCCATTGCAAAAGGGGTATATCAGACACCTATTATTCACCGAATTATTCGAAAAGATGGGCAAATACGATGGGTTCGAAATACCTCTTTGCTTATTTTTGATAGAGAAGGTAATTTTATAGGGTATGATAGTTTAATTCGAGATATAACCGAAGAAGTTATAGCACAAGACGAATTAAAGAAGAGTGAATTATTCTATCGGGGAATAATTGAGAATTTGGCGGAAGGATATTTTGAGATGGATTTGGAAGGAAATATTAAGTTTGCCAACCCCTCTTTCTTAAAGATATTGGGAAAAACTCGATTACGGTCATTATTAAATCGGAAATTTGTTGAGTTTGTAGAGTTAGAAGAACAACCCCAATTGCTAAATTTACTTAATGAGATAAGAGAAAAGAAGAAAAATATAGGCTCGTGTGAGTGGAAATTAAAATTAGATAAGATGGATGAAGAAAGAATAGTTGAAAGTTCTTTCTTCCCACTTAATACCCAACGAGGAAAAGTAAAAGGTATTGCGGGGATACTTCGAGATATTACAGAACGGAAAAAGCAAGAAGAACATTTAATACAGTTACAAAAATGGGAAAGTTTAGGTGCTATTGTTGGTGGTATTGCTCATGATTTTAATAATTTGTTAATGGTTATGCAGGGGCATCTGGATTTGGAGGAAGCGGAACTTCCTTTTGAAGTAGCTAATATACCTAATGGGATAGTTCTGCACCATGCAGAGATAGAAAATGCAATATATAAGGCAAAAGAATTATGTAAACAAATGATGATTTATGCAGGGAAAGGCTTTGCTGTCCATAAGAAAATGCATAATATAAATAGTATCATTGAAAGCATGTTGCCAGTATTGGATGCGACTGTAAAGAGAAAGGTTAAACTGAATATAAATCTTTGTAAAGATGAGACCCGGGTATTATGTGATGAAGTATTAATACGGCAAATAGTTTTAAGTCTTGTAACGAATTCTGTGGAAGCAATAGGAAACAGAGAAGGATTAATAGATATTTCTACCCGTGTTGTTGAATATAATAAAGAGATTTTTTCTTCTTTTATTTTAGATGGAAAGAATTTACCCGAGGGAAAGTATGTGGAAATTGTTGTAGAAGATACAGGCTGTGGTATCGATGCTAAAGATATAAATAAAATATTTGAACCATTTTATAACAGTAAATTTTTAGGTAGAGGACTTGGATTGTCATCCGTATTAGGAATTGTTCGCAGTCATCAGGGAGGTATGAAGGTTGAAAGCAAAGTAGGTGTTGGGACGAAAATGTATGTTGTTTTTCCATGGGTTTCTTCTGATACACCGATAGAAACAAATCTGGATGAAATAGAACTTGGAGAACCCGATAAATGTAGAAAAGAAATAGTGCTTATTTTTGATAGGGATACAACGATAGGTGAATTAGTAAGAAGAATCCTCAATATGAAAGGATTTGATGCTTTGTCTGTGAGGAATAAAGTTAAAGCGATGGAGGTAATAAACTCTTCTGAGTATGAGGTTAAAATACTAATTCTGGATGTCGGTTCTAATGAAAATGAATGGAAAGAATTTCTGGATGAAATAAAACAAAAAGAAATCAAAATCCCTGTTATTCTTTCGGGGATATGGTCTATGGATGAAGTAACTGAAAAATATCGGGATATTGCAGTTGGGTTACTTCGCAAACCGTATCTTCCTACTGAGGTAATAAATATCGTTAAAGAAAATTGGAAATAGATAGTATTTTTCCCCCAAGGAGTATTATGAATGAAGATTTTGATATTTGGAGCAGGTGCCTTAGGTTGTGTTGTGGGTGGATTTATGAAAAAAGCAGGGCACGAAGTTATCCTTGTCGGAAGACCCGAGATGGTAGATGCTATCCAGCGGGAGGGGCTATATATTTCGGGTATTTGGGGAAACCACTATGTCCCTAATTTGCCAATATTTACAAAGGTTCAAGATGAGTGGAAAGGACAAATAGATTTAATTCTTTTATCTGTAAAATCTTACGATACGGAGCAAGCGGTTCGCGATATTCTTCCGATTATTTCAGATAATACATTGATATGTTCCTATCAAAATGGATTAGGGAATGTTGAAAAAATAGCGGAATTTGTAGGGATGGGAAGAATAATTCCTGCCCGCGTTATTTTTGGTAGTCGAGTTTTGAAACCCGGATTTGTTCAGGTAACTGTGATTGCCGAGCCTACGGCATTAGGAAGGTTAGAACAAGGACCCGATGAAACGATTGTGCGTGATATTGCAGAAACTATGAATAAATCAGGTATTCCCACGATATACACGGAAAATATTCAAGGTTTAATCTGGGCAAAGGTAGCATATAATTCTGCCTTAAATCCATTATCTGCTTTATTGGATGTTCCTTATGGAAAGTTAATGGAAACAGAAGAGACGCAAATGATGATGAAAAGTGTA